>CATPAO010000209.1 GCA_955652025.1 Casimicrobiaceae bacterium | reverse complement strand
GTCGTCGCGGGTGCCGGGACGCTCGCCGTCCAGGAGCGCAGACTCGCGATCAACGGCAACGTGAACGTCGTCGAAGGCAAGATCGAATACGACCCGGCGCCGCCGGGGCAGCTCGGCGCCGACGTCGTGGTCGCCGGACGGACGACCCGCGCCGAGCAGCGTGATTCGATCGCCGATCTTCCGCTCACGCTCAATGTGGACGTCGACTTCGGCCACAATTTGGCGTTCGAGGGCTCGGGCCTCACGACGTCCCTCGAAGGAAGCGTTCGCGTCACCACGGCCGCCGACGGGCACCTCAACGGTCGCGGCACGATCACCGCGGCGCACGGCACCTATTTCGCGTTCGGGCAAAAGCTCACGATCGAGCACGGCAGGCTTTTTTTCGACGGCGCGCTCGACAACCCGGCGCTCGACGTCGTCGCGTTGCGCAAGAATCTCGCGGTCGAGGCAGGCGTCGAAGTGACCGGGACGGTGAAAGTGCCGCGCGTGCGGATCACGTCGAATCCGCCGGTGCCCGAAAACGAGGCGCTGGCGTGGCTCATCACCGGCGAAGGCCTCGGCGCGGGCTCACGCACCGACTACGCCGCGCTTTCGGCGGCATCGGCCGCGCTGCTCTCGCGCGGGGGCAAGCCGATCACGACGCAAATCGCGCAAAGCATGGGGCTCGACGACATCACGGTGCGTGGCGGCGGCATCGGCGGCGGCACCGTCAGCGGCGCGACGACCGGTCAGGTCATCGTCTTCGGCAAGCGCATCAGCGATCGCCTCACGCTCGGATACGAGCAGGGATTGTCGATCGCCGCCAACGCGTTGCGCCTCGAGTACGCGCTATCCAAATCGCTGACGCTTCGCGCCGAGGCCGGAACGGTCAGCGGCGTCGGCGTCTACTATCGCCACACGTACGACTAAGAGGTCTCATGGGGCGCCGAGATGCGCCGCAAGAAATTTTGCCACGCGGCCATAGAAATCGTAGCGGTTTGCTTCCAGTCGAAAACCGTGGCCCTCGTCGGCGTAGACGACCCATTCGACCGGCGTGCCTTGCTTCAGCAGCGCGTCGCGCATCCGTTCGCCATGAATCAACGGCACGCGTCGATCTCCGCCGCCGTAGGCCATCAGCACCGGCGCCTTGATCTTGGCGGCGTTCTCGAGCGGCGAGGTCGCCTTCAGTTGCGCCGCGTCCGCGTCTGGATCGCCGATCATCTCCTTCGCGGTGTAGCGGATGTAATCGGTGTTCGCGAAGTCGGACCAAGTCACGTCGAACATCAAATTGATGTCGGTGACGCCGACGTAGTTGATTCCGCAGCGATAGCGCTCGGGGTCGCGCGCCAAACCCATCATCACCGCATAGCCGCCGTAGCTCGCGCCCATGATGCACACGCGCTTCGGGTCGATCGTGCCCTGCTTCGCGAGCCAATCGACGCCATCGTTCAGGTCGTCCTGCATCGCCTTGCCCCATTGCTTGAAGCCGGCCTCGTACAGCTTTCTGCCCCAACCTTCGCTGCTGCGAAATTCCGGTTCGAGCACCGCGTATCCCTGTGCGGCGAGGAAAGCTGCTTCGGGATTCCACCCCCAGTATCCACCGCGCACCCAGGGACCGCCATGGACATAGAGCACCAGCGGCAGATTTTTCGGCGAGATATTCTTGGGAAGCGTCAGGTAAGCGGGAATCGGGAGGCCATCGCGCGCCGTATATCGCACCGCCTCGCGCACCGGCATCGTGTCGGGCTTGATCGCCTTTCGCGTGGCGGCGATGAACTCCAACTTCCGTTTGTCGAGATCGAGCACGTAGTACGCGCCGGGATCGATATCCGAGTACGAATAAACGAGCACGCGCGGAGCGTCAACGCGGGTGAGCACGTTCATCCGATTCGGTAGCGCCATATCGACGCTCTTTTGCAACCGAGCCCAGTCCTCGTCGAACCACGCGACGCCGGGCTGTTCCGCGTCGTACCGCAGCCCGACAACGCGTTTTCGGCCGCGGTCGTAGATCAGACCTCCGGTTAAGTCGGCGTTCGGATGCGCGGCGAGCAGCTCGCCCAGCGCCTTTTTTTCCGTGTCATAGCGGTAGAGCGCATACGTGTCGCGGTCGATGTCCGAGGCGACGATCAGGCCGCCGTCGCCGTCGAAAGCGATCGGTGCGACGCGCGGTCCGCGAAGTTGATACTCACCGAGCTGCACCCACTTCGTGTCCTCGGCCGGCCGCCAATAGACACGCGTGATCGTGCCCTTGTCCACGGTCATCGCGGCACGGACCGCCCCGCTGCGGTCGGCGACCCACCCGAAGACGTCGCCTGGCTTGTCGAAAGACTTGAGCGTCTTGCGGCCCGTCTTGGTATTCAGACGGTAGACGTCGGGATACCGCATGTTAGCCTCGTTCGCGGTCACGAGCACGTCGTCCGATCCGTCATGCAGCACGGAAAGAAGCTGCATGTAGCGGCCGACAAAATGATTCTCGTCGATCAGCTTCTTGACCGTCGGCGCGAGCTCG
The DNA here is from genome assembly GCA_955652025.1 of Casimicrobiaceae bacterium. GTDB lineage: Bacteria > Pseudomonadota > Gammaproteobacteria > Burkholderiales > Casimicrobiaceae > VBCG01. Next base: position 2,106 of record CATPAO010000209.1, on the reverse strand, counting down.
CGGAAATCCGTGCCGTCACGGTTGATCGCGAATAATCCGCCGCCACGCTCCTCGCCGAGCCCGACTTCCAGATCCGCGATCGTGAATACGATACGGTTGTCGTTCACCCATTCGAACCACACGATGTCGCGTCCTTCGAACGTCGACAGCGATTCGATCTTGTTGGCGGCCACGTCGAGAACGGTGAGGCTGCGTCGGCCTCGTGTCGGCACCAATCCTCCGACGAACTTGCCCGACGGCGAAATCTTCAACGAGCCGAAGTCGGCGTATTGGAAGTACGGCTGCGGGGCGACGGCCGGTCGCGGATCGGCAGCGAACGCGTCGGCACCCGCCGCCAGCAACGCGACGCACGCCACGAGGCGCAGGGCGGAGTACGCGCTACGCATCGCCACGCCTGTCGAACGTTGGACTCATCGCAGAACCTCCTGGATCGGCATCACAGTGAAAACTTGCGCCACGCGTTCGCGGCGAGCTCGTACAGTGCGTAATAGCTGCCCAGCAGCGCCTGGGCGTTGGGCACGTAGTCGAGCACGGCGCCGGAGTATACCGGTAGGATGCCGGTCGGCGCTGCGATCGTCTCCAGCCCGGCGGCGGCGAACTCGGCGGTCGCGCGCGGCATGTCGAAGTTGTGCGCGACGAGGACAACGCGGCGCACGCCTGCAGGGCGCAGGATCGCCGCCGACATCACGGCATTCTCGTGCGTGTTGCGCGACCGGTCCTCGATCCAGCGCACGGAGACACCGAATTCGTTTTCGAGCGCGTCTTTCATCAATCGCGCCTCGGTCTCGTGCGCCCGCGCGGGTCGGCCGCCGCTGACGATGACGGGCAGCTTGACGATGCGCGCCACGCGCGCGCCGTAGCGCACCCGCTCGAGCGTGAGCCGCGCGAGGGTGTCGCCGCCGTATTCGGGCGCGTCGATGCGCACGCCGCCGCCGAGGATCACGATCGCCTGCGCCGACGCGGCGCGCGCCGGGTCGAGCGGCGGCGTGTCGTCGACCATGCGGATCAGCCACGCCGCGAACGCGGGCAATGAAAGGAGTGCCAGCACCAACACGCCGAGCGTCGCCAGCATCCGACCGAGCCGCGCCCGGCGGCCCATCAGCGCGAGACCGACCAGCGCGACCAGGAGTGGCGCGGCCGGAGGCAGGATCAACGCTTTGGCAAGCGCCCTCCAGTTCTGCGGGTCGTCCATTCAGCGCGGGCACGGAGAAGCGGCGCGCCGAGCGAAGGTGCCTATCCGCACGGGCGCTAGCGCACCTTCTCCAGGAGCACCTGCAAATGGCGGGACGGCACCGCGTAGGTGATCCCGCTCGGCTGCGACAGCGCCGATTCCTTCGTGCTCTTGACGAGGACCATGTTGATGATCCCGATGACATCGCCGCTCTCCGGGTCGTAGACCGGACTGCCGCTGCTGCCGGGATACGCTGTCGCGTCGAGCTGCAGCACCGGAAACGAGCCGCTTGCGAGCCGGCGCAGGGTCTGCGGCTCGAGCTCGGCGGCGCGCGCTTGTGGAATCGCGATCGGCGTGATCGCGGACACCATGCCTCGGTGCGTCGCCGGGAACGGACCGAGAACGGCGCCGATCGGAAAACCGGTGAACAGCACGTCCTGACCCTCGCGAACCGTATCGGAATCGCGAATTTTGAGCGGCGGCAGCGTTGCCCCGCTGAGTTTCAGCAACGCGAGATCGCTGCTCGTATCGACGACGATCTGCTTCACCTCGCGCGCCTGGATGTCGTCCTTGACGTCCTTGGGATCCTTGACGCGGCCGGGAAGGAGAACAGCGATCATCTCGCGGCGCACGGGATCGAGCAACGACGGCAGCACATGCGAGTTCGTCACGATGATCGTTCCGTCGCCCACGGCGAATCCCGTGCCGAGAAACTGGAATTGCGGCGAGCGCGTGCGCTCAAACGTGCCGATCGCGACCACCGAAGCGCGAACACGCTCGATCGTCGCCTGCCGATCGGCGCGCGCCGGGTCCGCGACGAGCAGCGCGGGCAACCACATCCTGGCCCAGGCGGCGCTGGATACCCGCGCGTTGGCCGCGATCGATTGCTCGGCGGCCGTGACGGCGATGGGCGAGCGCTCCTCGTTTGGCTCCGC
>CATPAO010000208.1 GCA_955652025.1 Casimicrobiaceae bacterium | reverse complement strand
GTTCCCCCATGTGATATCCGTTGTCCGAGCTAAATATGAAATACGTATTGCTCGTTTCGCCGATCGCCGCCACGGCGGCTTGCAACTCCCCAATCATCCTGTCGACGGCAAGCACCGACTGCGCGCGCTTGCGAAAGTCCCGGTCGATGTTGGCGATGTCCGCGCTGGAAAGGGACGGATGCGCGAGTAGCCATTTGGCCGCGTTCGCGTCCGGTGCCGCGTCAAACGCCGGCGAGCGCGGGGCGCGCAGGCCGAGCAGCGCGTTGGTGTCGCGCGGCGCAGGGGTATACGGTGCATGCGGGGCGAAGGTCGCTATCTCGATCAGGAAAGGCGCGCCAGGCGCCCCCTTGATGAAGCGTACAGCCAGACCAGACAGGACATCGGTCAAATAATCCGCCGGCTTTTCGCCATAGCGCACGATCCTGCCGTCCTCATTTAGGTTGTAGTTGAACTCGGGATAACCGTTGCCCGCCACAGCCCACGTGGTCCACCCCGGCGCCGAAGGATGCTTCGCCGGCAAGTAGCCGTTCAGGTACTTGCCAAGCATCGCCGTGCGATATCCCGCTGCCGAGAGTGAGGTTGCGAAGGTCGATTGCTCGTGGCCGCGATTACGAAACGCGACAAAGCCTCCGTCATTACCGGTGTTGCGATAAATGCCGGTATCGTGAGGATAGCGTCCAGTGAATATCGACGAACGTGAAGGGCAGCACAAGGAGTCGGTAACGAAGTAATTTGTAAATGTGACGCCGTCCTTCTGCATCTTGAGAACGTGCGGCATGAACGGCACCAGGTTCCATGAAAGATCGTCGGTAAGCACGAAGACGATGTTCGGACGTCCCGTCGCGACGGAGGGTGCGCGCAGCGGCGAGGTCTGCAGAGGCGCCGCAGGTGGCACCGCGTGCTCCGCAGCATTGGTGGCCTGGGGTTCTTTCCTTCGCCCCGATACCGGATCGTCCGCTTTACAAGTGGCGACGAGTTGCGGATCGACCTGCGGCAGCGGCTTACTGGCCTTTCGGGGTTGTGCTGTCCCCCTGACAATGGGCCTGACGCAATCGACCAATAATCCGTTTCCTCCGCTGGCACCGCCTTGAACGAAGCCCGCGCTCCGGCAAGCGGCCGCGATTTCCTCGCAGGCTCCCCGGCTCGGAGCGGCCGGCGTCGCGGAGGTCGCCGCAAGTACAACCACGAACATGCATCGTGTGCAGACTCGCGTTAGTCTGTGACGCATCGTCAGCGCTTCGGAATGAACGTCGCTCGACGGTCAATCGACGAGCGTGCCGTCTCACGCGGCAGCTCGGCGCGGCAGATGAGCATTAATGCGTGCGTGTCCAATGGCCGTCGACTCGGACGTTGTTCGACCAATGGCCGTCGACGTCGATGCGATTGTCGACAAGGCGCCCACTCATCGCTCCGGTCAGCGGCGTGACTTCCTTCACATTCCATCCGTCGAGCGTGAGCTTTGCCGCACCTCCCTGCGATATTGTGACATGGGCATACGCCGGCTTGCCGATCATCCGGTAGATCCAGGTGCCGTCGGCGACGCCGTTGCGGACCGTGAGAGGAACGGACCAGCAGATTCTCTTGCTGGGGTTGGCGGGGAAATTGCACAGTTTTCCGTCGTAGATCCCGTCGACCTGTTTGGAGGCACCGGCCGAACCTGTTCTCGAGGGCTCGGCGCCAACACGCGGACCCGCGGCCGATGCGACGAGTTCCGCGTCACGTTGCTTCCTGGCCTCCTGGACCCCGGGCTGTGCGGGACGCTTTTCTTCTGCCCCACGCTGTCTCTCGTCGTCGAGACGCTTGCGTTCCGCCTCGGCGCGACGTCGCGCGTCTTCGGCCGATTGTAGCTGCGCCTGCAGCGCAGCTTCGCGCTTCGCGCCTTCTGCGACCAGGCGTTCACGGTCAGCCCTGTTTTCGGCCTCGGCCGCGCGCCGACTGTGTTCCTCCGCCGCACGACGCGCTTCTTCGGCTGCCTGTTTCTCCGATGCGAGCTGGGCACCTAGCGCGGCTTGTTCGAGGCGCTTTGACTCGTACTCGCGATAGAGTCCGTACCCGGTGGCGGCCAACGCAGCGGCGATAAACGCACCAGCAATGACCGCGGCCGTTCTTAGGTTGCGGCCGTGTGACGCGCCCGGCAGTGTCCCAGTTTCGCCGTGCGTGATTGTGAAGGTCCGGATCGGCTGGCCGATATTCTTGAAGTTCTGGTTACCCATCGGGCGGAATTGCAGCGACAGCTTGTTCTGGATCTGGTCGTATACGCTGCCTGAGATACAGATCCCGCCGGGCTGCGCGACCGTCTGAATGCGCGCTGCGACATTGACACCGTCGCCCAACAGGTCGCCCTCCTGCACGACGACATCGCCGACGTTGATGCCCATACGGAAGAGCATCTTCTGACCCGGCGACAGATGCTCGTTACGGGTCTGCAGCGCCGATTGGATTTCCGTTGCGCAACGAACCGCTTCAACCGCGCTCGGAAACTCGGCCAGGATCGCATCGCCCGCGGTATTGAAAATGCGACCATGGTGCTGCTTGAGCAGGGCGTCGAACACCGCGCGATGGCCGCGGAAAGCCTGCACCGTGGCCTCCTCGTTTTCCCCCATCATCCGACTGTAGCCGGCAACGTCGGCGGAGAGGATTGTCGCGAGCCGACGCTCCAATGCAGGCTGCGCGTTATCAGTTGAGCTTGCTTCGTTCGACATGTTCTGGCTCGATGCGCTCGCGTCGCAACTCGTGTTCCGCGATGCGGAACTGCGGTCCATTCAGTCACCGACCGGCAGCTTGCCGGAGGCCATCTCTACCTGGAGTTGCGCCACAGTGGCTTCGTCGTGCTTTGTCGGATTGGCGTTCGGATTTTCCGCTACCGCCAAGCTGGACATCAGCAGAGCCGCAAAAATGGCAGTGCGTATCCCTGAGCAGGCGAAATCAGAATGCGGCCGGTATGCTTCGAGGCCGTCAAGCTAGTCTGCCGACTGGGCGAAGTCAAGAAGTCGCACCCGGCTCAAACGGAACGGGAGCTGGCAATCGTCGCAGCTCGGGACTTGCGGACGGTCTGCCCGGTCCGAAGTCGGCTAGGAATCCCAGTACCTCCGGCTTGGGCAGGAACGACAAGAGCATTGCGAACGTCAATCTGAAGGAGTCGCGTTGGCGGCGATTCAGGGCGTCCATCCAGGTGGAGATCATCGTAACGACCGATACGATCAAAATCGACACTTGTGTAAAGTGTAAATCTATAATTCCTATCGACGCGGGGCACCGCTGCCCCCCATCATCAGATGGCGAAACCTAAGCCCCCCACGCAGCAACGCCGGATTTTATCAGCCCGATCTGATCCGATTCGCATCGTGCCGCTCTACCACGCCGAGGACGCGGGGCAGCCCACGGTGGACGCGGTTGCGGCTGGTCCCTCGACGCCTCCGCAACTCACCTACCGGAACGGACCGCTGCTCACTGCCGTCGAAGTCTTCACCATCTTCTGGGGGAGCGCGTGGCAGCAGGGGCAGACACCGCTAGTTGCGCAGATCAACCAGTTCTTCGACTTCATCGTCCAGAGCCCGCTAATCACTCAGCTCGCCGAATACAGTGTGCCCGGCAAGCAGATTGGGCCGGGCACACGAACGGGGACCCTCACCATCACGACGCCGACGCTCAGCCACTCGGTGTCCGATACGGCGATCCAGCACATGCTGCAGCAGGAGACTTCCACCAACGCTGCGGTCCCGCACCCGACGCCGAACACGCTCTACTTCGTCTACCTGCCTCCCGGCGTCCGAGTGGTTCAGGGTGGATCGGCCTCGTGCCAGGCGTTCTGCGGCTATCACAACGAAGTCTCCGGCGTGATCTTTTACGCCGTCATGCCGTTCCCAGGCTGCAAAGGATGCGCAGGTGCCCTATCGACGCTCGATGCGCTGACCTCGACCAGCTCGCACGAACTGTGCGAAGCGATCACCGATCCGATTCCCGGTGCTGGCTGGTACGACGACGTAAACGGAGAGATCGGCGACATCTGCGCCTGGAAGACGACAACAGTCGGCCCGTATACGGTGCAGCTAGAGTGGTCGAATCGGGCCAATAAGTGCTTTTAGTGCCGTCGTTGAATGCGTTGCGCATGTACTCGCCGAGGCGTCGAGCGACGGGCGCGTGTGGCGGCGCGGCGGGACTGGCGGACATCGTCGCAACCAGGTAGAACGCGCCAAGAACGATGGCAGATTGCGACGGTCTTTGTTGCGCGTACTGCGTTCGGCGCCCTTGGCGTGATGGGCACGGAGCTATCGAGCTCTGTTCGCCGAACGTCTTAGATCGGCCACTCGCCTCAACGCTATTGCAGGTACTCCGAAGCGGGCATCGGATTATTGCTGTTGCTATCGGTCACACAGGCGAAATTCGCCGCATTGTTCGTGTCGCCCGCTCCCGTATAGCGCGGCACTTGCGGAAAGGGGCAGAGCGGGCGGGTCATTTGGATGCCAAGGTTTGGCACATCGTCAATGTACTTGGTGGCGATCAGGCGGTTCGGTGCCACACCGTTTTCCACCCATTGTTGGAGCGCCACGAAGGCATCATGCGTCGCATCGTGGACGGGTGGCGGCGCCGCATAGACCTGGCCGCTGAAGAGATTGCCGAAAGCGTTCGGACCCGGTCCGAAGGCGCAGTGATACATGCCGGGCACCATGAACAGGCGATAGAAGCTCTGCGTCTGCTTCCAGGCGGCGCTGCCGTTGTTGCCCTGTGCGGCCACTACGCGCAGGTAGTAGTCGATCGAGTCCTGCGGCGCGATCAGCGGATCGGCCCAGCCGTGGTACATGAGGAGCTTGCCGCCGCGCGCCTTGAATTGGTTCAGGTCCGCACTGTTCGCGTTCAGGATGGGGTCGAGCAACGTATCGACCGACGCCATGTCCTGGTCGAAGTCGAAGGTCTGCCACAGCCACGTCGAGCCGAACACCCACTTGAACAACGAATCGAACGGTGGCTCGGCTTGAAAGCCGATACCCGCCCAGCCGAACTGCGAATCGCTCTCACCGCCTTTTACCGATCCCGGAAAGATGAGGTGGCCGGTGAAAGGGTCGTGTGCTCCCTGGTAGATTGACCTCGCCGCTTGTACCTGGTCAGGAGTAAGGCAGTTGGTCCCCAGCGGGCTCGTGCACTGCAGCGCGCTTGGATCCCAGCCGCACGCTCGGGGATCGGTAAGGAAGGGATCCGTCGCCAGTCCGCCGCTTGCGACCGCACAGGCGGCCAATACGGCATTGGTAACGAGCTGTTCCTGGCCCGACGTGAAAAAGCTCTGCGGCGTAGCGTGCATGGCCTTGTAGTTCCACACAATCGCCGTATGCACGTGGGTGCGGTTGCTGGCCGGGTCACCACCCAGAATGCCGTCATAGTCATTGGGAAAGCGCTGCGCCTCCACCAGCGCTTGCTGGCCGCCGGTGGAACAGCCGTTGAAATAGGAATAGCGCGGCACCTGGCCGTAGTAGGCTTGCATAATCTGCTTGGAGATAACGGGCAGCAGATGGGTCGACCGATAACCCCAGTCCACCCACTTCTGCGGGTGCCCGACCAGCGCATCGGCGTCGTTGTTCGCAGACGGTGCCGTGCCCATGTCGTTGCCCGCCACTGCGAAGCCCGCCTGCAGGCCGGAGATCATGGCCGGTACCGATAGCGCGATGGTACCTGCGTAACCGCCATTGCCCGTGCCCTCGAAACGGCCATTCCAGGTCGTTGTCGGCATCCACAGCTCCATGTTGATCAGCGAGTCCGATGTCGGCGTGAGCACCGCGCTTACTTCGCAAAACGGTGGCAACCCGTTGTACGTCTGGCCGCTCGGAGCGGTGAACGATGGTCCCGGTACGGTTACCGCGGAAGTGATCCTCATATCCGGGAGCGACAGCGTGATGAGGCTTTCGCAAGTCGTCGCAGATGCGGTCGCCGCCCCGGCGATGGTCGCACCAAGCAGGGTGGCCGCAATGATTGCCCTAACATTCTCGCCGACCCTCGGTTCCGCATTACGCCCACCGGTGATTCTTTCAACGACTTTCATCGCAGTCTCCTTCGAGCTGTTGTTTGGGCTCCGGCTCTTCGCCATGCGTCTTGGTGCCGTCAGGTGCAGCCGAACGCTAAACGAGTGCTCGTCGGGGCGCAGTCGGACAGTTGCTTTCTCGCTGTAGGACGTAGTCCGATTCGCGGTAGGAGGTAGTCCGATATCAAGCTCTTGGCAGACCCCGCGTTACCTACCGTCGGATGCGATCGTTGAGCAGATTGGAAACGCCAATGATGGGAACCTCCTTTGGAGGACCGGTCTTGGTCGCTCAGCCAAGTTCGCAAATGTCCGCTTCGCTAGCATACGGCAGGCAGCAACGGGGTCGAACTCAGCCGATCGCGTATCTCACAGTGCGGCGAAGAGCGACCCTTGACCCTGCGGAGCGGTGGAGACCGGCCCTCCTCTGCCGCGCTGCCGTGAATGTTTACGTTGAGCGCTGGGGGTCAAGCGTCTCGGGTGCCGGTTGGGGAGAAACACCTGGGCAATCGTTGACACGCACACCGACTGCGGACGGCCGAGCGATTGCGTGCCATGGTACTTCGCGGGAACGCAGAATGGTCACGGCGATATGGGATCAGCGCCAGCGCAGTTCGGTTTGTTCCGGCGCATAGTACGGATGGAACCGACCGGATGTCCTCGTCACACCCCAGTACGCGTATAGGTCATGCGTTTTCAGCTTGCCGCAATCATCGTTATCCCCGCTTGCGTTGCGCTGCTGGCGACGAGTCCCGTGTGCGCCTCGCCCAAGGACGAGATCAAAGCCACGTTTGGCAAGTTCGTCGCCGCACAGAATGCACATGACCTCAAGGCGGTCGGCGCCTTACTCAGTAATTCTCCGGACTTCCTTTGGATTACGCCTGACAATATCGCACGCGGACGCGACGCCGCCATAAAGCGCTTCGGGGAACTGTTTCAATCCAACTGGCGCGTTGATCCCGACTGGTCGACATTCCAAATCCTGATGCTTGACGCATCCACGGGGGAGATTTTCGTGCGCGTCTCGACTACCATCGGCGCGTCTGCTCAATCGGCGCGGATGAATCAGGTCCTGGTCAACACTGCGCGCGGTTGGCGGGTATTCAGTATCCTCCACGCCGACCAGTAGGGGAAGGCCATTCCACTCGCTCAACGCGGTACCCCAACCGGCGGGCCTTCGGCCCGGCCGGTGGGGCCGGTTAACTAATTAGGCGACGCGTAGTGCGCTCATGAACGTTCCGCAACTGAAACGGTTCTGTCGCGGATTTCCTAGTGTCACCGAAAATCTGTACGAGGAGCCCTACAATTTCCTTGTGTACTTTGTCGGTGGCAAGAAATTCGCCTATTTCAAAACTAGTCATCCGGAACGGTGGCGTTTCAGTACCCGAGTTTCACCTGATCGCTTTATCGAGCTGACGGATGTTCCTGGGGTGAAGCCCGCTAGATACAGGGGGCGCTTTTATTGGATAACCATTGTCAACGTGTCCAGCTTTCCCGCCTTCTATCTTACGGAGCTGGTGGAATGGTCGTACCACAAGGCGTTTGCGTCATTGAGTAAGGCGAGACAGACTGCAATTCGTGCGTCAAGCTGATTGTTGAATTGCAGCGGCGCCCAACCACGCGTTCAACCGGACCCGCCGGTACGGAACTTCTTATCTGGCGAGCGTCGGTGGCGGCGGGCCGGTTAACTATATTGGTCGTTGGTCAAACTGAAAGCTCACCATGCAAATCGATGGCGCTTGTCACTGCGGGCTGATCTCCTTCACTGCTGAAATCGACCCGACGCGGGTCATGGTGTGCCACTGCTCAGACTGTCAGGTACTCTCAGGTTCTCCGTTTCGAGTATCCGTGGCGGCGCCCATAGAGACTTTCGTGCTCCGTGGTCAACCCAAGACTTATATCAAGGTTGCTGAAAGCGGCAACCGGCGTGCACAGGTCTTTTGCCCGGAGTGCGCGACGCCGCTCTTTGCAATGGCGCCAGAGAACGCCACCTCGGTCATCATTCGCCTCGGGTGCGTCCGGCAACGGGCCCAGCTCACGCCAGCGGTCCAACTCTGGCAGCGCTCTTCCATGCCTTGGCTATCTGAGCTACACGGCATTCCTGGTTCGCCGGAGCAGCAGGGATTCCTGCCCGTCCCGCCGAAGCCTACGTCATAGCGTCTGCCAAGCATTTGACGAGGCAATCAAGAACTGCCACGAGCCAAGACTTCTTCTGCAGCGGAGCGCGGGAGTCGCAGCGCGATGGCGAGATAAGTGCATGTCGTCCGGGTGCATAGGGACGGGATGCGCGAAGCTCGTGACAGCTCGGACAGGCGTGGTCGGGCGATCGCTTTGGGCGTTGCGCCCTACGCCGTCGAATCCTGAACATGAAGAACGAAACGGCCGCTTCTGAGGAGATTGACTGGCCGGTTTGGGTCGATGCGACCCCTTCCGGTCATTCGCCATACGCACGACGTCGCGGTGGTCGCGGCGCACACGCGCATTCCAATTCAGGCCCGCAACAAGGATCGTTCGGTGCCCGTGTCGGATTCAATTTTCCGCGTTCGTCGTCGGTCTTAGGGCGTACACGCCATCACCCAGTAGGAACAGCACGATCAGACCAACAGCCCAGAAGGCCGGGTACTCCCATCCGCCGCCCTGGTTCGTAAACAGCCAGCCATTGGCACCGTGCACGGTCACGATCGTTGCCAGGATTTCGACCGCAAGCGGCAACGCCACGTACGGTGCGTAAAAGCCGACGATGAGCGCGACCCCGCCAAGCAACTCAAGTGCCATCACACCGTAGGCAATTACCGACGGCAGGC
>CATPAO010000207.1 GCA_955652025.1 Casimicrobiaceae bacterium | reverse complement strand
TCGGCGAAGACCGACGGCAGCCGCGCGGGCGTGCGCCAGCCGAGATTGCCGCCGGACAGCGCATCGGGCGCGTCGGAAAATCCCGCAGCGACCTGGGCGAATTCCTTGCCGCTCTTTACCTGTGCGAGCGCCTCTTCGGCGCGGCGGCGGCGCGTTTCGATCTGGTCGGCAGAGGCCTGCTCCGGAACGGTGACGTAGATGTGCGACAACAGGAATTCGCGTTCACCGCCGGCCTGCGACGCGACAGTGGCGAGGTAATTATCGACTTCAGCGTCGGTCACGAGAATCTTGCTGTCGACTTCTCGATCGCGCAGGCGCTGTACGAGCACCTGACGCCGAACGTCCTCGCGGTAGTTCGCGAAAACGATATTTTCCTTGACGAGGACCTTGCGGAACTCCTCGGGCGAAAGTTTGTTTTCCTCGGCGATGCGGAGGATCGTCCGCTCCACCGTGGTGTCGTCGACGCGGATCCCCGTCTCCTTCGCGAATTGAAGGAGCGCGCGCTCGGTGATCAGCCGTTCCAACACCTGCTTGTCGAGCACGTCGGCCGAGGGCGGCGCAATGCTCGATGCTTTGAGCTGTTCCAGCACGGAGCGCCTTTGCTCGCGGATGTCCCATTGCGTGAGCGCCTCGTCGTTGACGACGGCGACGACACGGTCGAGCGGCACCGCGCTGTTGGACGAGGGGCGCGGCGCGGGCGCCTGGGCGAACGCAAGCGCGGCGCACGCGGAAAGCGCGACGGTCATCGCACGCGCAAGAATCGAATTGGTCATCGGCGACCTCCAGCAAATTCCGGCTAAAAACCGGGAAGCGGATCCAGGCTGCGATCGCGAGTACGAAGCGTTGGATCGTTGGTGGGTAGATAGCCGGGAACGCTGCGCCGCAGGAGCTCCAGCGGGCTGGTGCCAACCCGCGCCAGCCCGTTCAACTCGAGCTGGACGAACACCGACGTCGACGTCTGTTGCGTGGTCGTCGTGAGCCGCTGGCCAACCACGCGCAGTACCCAGCAATCGCCATTGTACTCGATGCCGGCGACGGCCTCCAAAGTCTTCTTGTCCGACAGCGAATAGTTCCAGCGGCCGAGCAGCGTCATGTGCGGCGTCACCGGCCACTGCCCCGCCAGGTCTATTTGCTTGATCTGTTCGATGCCGATTCCAGGATCGAACACCTCTCGCGTATAACGCCACGTCGCACTGAGAATACGTCCCGGCGCCGGCGTGTATCGGACGCCGGCGTTGAAGCGCTCGAGTTCGGACGCATCGAAGTTGTATTGCAGCAAACTCGAGAGCGACCACACATCGTTGAGTCGGCCATCGGCGCCAACGAGAAAGTCGGATTTTCCCGCCGAGCGCGGCGCTTCGTTCAGCGTCACGCGCTGGTCGGCGAAATAAAAGCGCTGCCCCACCTCCAGCCGCAGGCGCTCGGCGCCGGTGGCGGGATCGATGAAGCGCGACGTCAGCGCCGCCGTAAGCTGATTCGCGTCCCCGATGCGATCGTTACCCAGATAGCGATTCTCCGAAAAGAGTTGCAAGAAACTGAAATCGTCGATCGCGCTGTCGAACGCGGGCGTCTGATCCTGGCGCCGGTACGGAATATAAACGTAGAACAGGCGCGGCTCGAGCGTCTGCACGATGTCGGTGCCGAAGATCCGGTCTTCGCGCTCGAACACCAATCCCGCATCGAGACTCGTGATCGGGACCGTGACGTCCGGCCGCAGGTCCGGCAGTGTCGGCGTCGCCGTGTCGAGGTCATACTCCCGGAAATTCACGCCGGCGCGCGCCGTGAAGAACCACGCTGCGCCGCGCTGGTTCCAGGCGACGGTCGGATGGACGACGAAGCGACTGCCGGTCGGCGTCAGCGCGCCCTGCAAGAATTGCGCGTACTCCGTTGTGCCGCTCCAGGTGAGCCCCATCCAGTCGGTATCGCGCAGCGTGCCGAGTATTTGCGGCAATCGGTTGTACGGCGGCGTCACCGGTGCGTTCGGGTCCTGCAACGTCTGGAAACTCTGCGCGCGCGCGAGCAACGACCACGGTCCCTGCGTTGCGAGCAGCCCGACGTCGCGCGGAAGCGTCTTTTGCGAAGTGACCGCGACGCGATCGGCCAAGTCGGCAAAATAAGTGTCGTCTGAAACCTTGTTCAAGTTCACGAAGCCGGCAAGCCATGGCGTGAATTGCTCGTTGTGCTTCCACGCGAGCAGGAAGCGCGTGTCGTGCGTCACGCGATCGTCCGGCAGCACCTCGGCGTTCAGCTCGCCGACCGCCTGCCCGAGCGGCGCGGTCGCATCGCCGAGCAGATACCGAAACTGGCCCTGGATCTGCAGCCCGCGCTTGGTCATCAATCGCGACGTCAACGTCGCGTCGTAGTTCGGCGCGAGATTGAGATAATAGGGCACGGAGGCTTCGAACCCCCGCACACCCGACGAGCCGAACAGCGGAGTCAAAAATCCTGATTTGCGCTCGTTGGACAGCGGAAATTCGAGCCACGGCGTTTTCAGCACGGGCACGTCCATGAAATAGATGGACGCATGCCGCGCGGTGGCGACCTTGCGTAGGTTGTCGACCTCGAGCTCCTCGCTCGTCAGATACCAATCGTGGTTCGGCGCGATGCATGTCGTATAGGTCGCATCGGTCACTTCGTAGCGGTTCGGGCCGGCGAACCGAATTTCGGTCGCCGTGCCGTTGGCGTTGGCTTCGGCGACAAAAAAACGCGGCGTCTTGAAAAAGCCGACCTCGGTATCGCGCGTGAACCGCAACTCGGGTCCGGTGATCCAGTCGAAGCCGCGTCGTATTACAACGTTGCCCTTCGCCCAGATCTCGTCGTTGATCACGTCGTACGAAAGCCAGTCGGAGAGCACCGTCTCGTAGCGTGAGCGAAGCTCTACGTTGCCCTCGGCCGTGACGCGATCTTCGTCGCCCCCCAGCCGATCGGCACGCAGGAACAGCGCGCCTTGCGGGGGTTCTTCGCTCGGCATAGGCGCCCCGGTCGGCGGAGGTAGCGTCGGCCGCGGCGAAG
>CATPAO010000206.1 GCA_955652025.1 Casimicrobiaceae bacterium | reverse complement strand
GGTCTGGGCAACACCTTCGGAGGCGAGTTGAACCATGTGTCGGATTTTGCCGCGCGCCGGGCGGCTATGCAGCGAGCTTCGACAAATCGGCCACGCGATTCATCGTCGCCGCGACGCCGCGCAACAGCGCGAGCCGGTTGGCGCGGATTTCGGGGTCGTCCGCCATCACCATCACGTCGTCGAAAAAGCGGTCGACGACCGGCTTGGCGGTGGCGAGCGCTTTCAACGCCTCGGTGTAGTCGCCTTTGGCGCAATGCTCGTCGACGACGGGCGCCAATCGCTGGAACGCCTGCCACAGGTCGTGCTCGGCGCCGGCGGCGAGTCGGGCGCCGTCGACGGCAGGCGCGGCATCGGTTTCCGATTTGCGCAGGATGTTGACGATGCGCTTGTTGGCCGCGGCGAGCGCATCGGCTTCGGGCAGCGCTTCGAATGCTCTCACGGCGGCGAGCCGATCAGGCACGAGGTCGATCCGTTCCGGGCGCTGCACCAGCACCGCTTCGATCTGATTCGCCGAATAGCCCTGCTCGCGCAGGTGACCGCGCATGCGGTCGTAGAGGAAGTTGGCGAGGTCCTCCGGCACCGGCTTGGTCCCCGGCACCGCATTGAAGGCCTGGAATGCGAGACCCAGCAACCCCGGCAACGGCAGTGACAAACGCTTTTCGATCACGATGCGCAGCACGCCGATCGCGGCGCGGCGGAGCCCGAACGGATCCTTGTCGCCGGTCGGAACCTGTCCGATGCCGAACAGGCCGGCCAGCGCTTCCAGCTTGTCGGCCAGCGCGACCGATTGCGCGACCGGTCCGTCGGGTAGCGCATCGCCGGCAAAGCGCGGCGCGTAGTGCTGCGCAATCGCGTCGGCGACGTCCGCCGGCTCTCCGTCGTGCAGCGCGTAGTAGCGGCCCATCGTTCCCTGTAGCTCGGGAAATTCCCCGACCATGTCGGTGACGAGATCGGCCTTGGCGAGGAGCGCCGCGCGGTCGGCCATTCCGGGGTCGGCGCCGATTCGTGGCGCGATGTTGCGAGCCAGAAAGCGCAGACGCTCCACGCGGTCAGCCTGCGTGCCGAGCTTGTTGTGATAGACGACGTGCGCGAGCTTGTCCCCCCGCGACGCGAGCGGCCGCTTGCGATCCTGATCGAAGAAGAATTTCGCGTCGGCGAGCCGCGCCCGCAGCACGCGCTCGTTGCCGTGGATGATCGCCGCCGGGTCGTTCGTTTGCAGATTGCTGACCAGCAAGAAGTGGTTGGTGAGCCGGCCGCTTGCGTCCTCGAGCGCGAAGTATTTCTGGTTCTGCTGCATCGTCAGGATCAGGCATTCCTGCGGCACCGCGAGGAACGCGGCGTCGAAGGTTCCGGCATACACGACAGGCCACTCGGCGAGCGCCGTCACCTCGTCCAGCAGTGCATCGGGCATGACGACGGTCGCGCCCTTTGCGCGCGCGCGAAGCTCCGCCACGATCTTCTCCCGGCGCGCCGCGAACGAGGGAATCACCTTGCCCTCGGCCTCGAGCGTGGGCGCGTAGGCGTCCGCGGTCGCAATCGCAATGTCGGTGCGGCCCATGAAACGATGTCCGCCGGTGATCCGTCCGGCGGTCAGGCCGAGTGCGGTCACGGAAACGATCGCTTCGCCGTGCAACGCCACCAAGCAGTGCGCCGGGCGCACGAACTTGACATCGTTGTAGTAGCTGCCATCACGCGGGTAGCTCATCACTTTCGGGATCGGCAGATTCTCGATCGCGTCGGACAGAGCCTCGTCGAGCCCGCGGGCGAGCGGCTGACCCTTGACGAGGGTGCGCAAAAATACGTGGTCCGCGTTGCCGTCGCTTTGGACGTAAAGATGATCGGGACCATCTCGGGCATCGGGATAGCCGTCTGCCAGGCCGAGGCGTAAGCATTTCTCCAGCCTTCGCTTCAATGCGACGGTCGGCTTCCCGCTCGTGTCCTCGGCGACCGAACGGGGCATGAGCTTGTCGACACTCTCGCTGTCCGCGGCAATGGACGCGACCCTCGATATGGCGACCGCCAGCCTGCGCGGCGTTGCGTACGGCGTGACCACGCTGTCGTCGGCAAGGAATCCACGCTTTCGCAGTCCGGCGGCGAGCGTCTCGGCGAACGATTCGGAGAGACGCGGGAGCGCCTTCGGCGGCAGCTCCTCGGTGAACAGTTCGACGACGAGAGTGGCTGGCGCGGTCATGCAGGGACCGGGCGGAAGCGTTCGGGCAGCATCGGAAAGCCGAGCGCCTCGCGCGAATCAACGTACGCCTGCGCGACCAAGCGCGATAGCGTCCGGATGCGGCCGATGTACGCAGCACGCTCGGTCACCGAAATGGCACCCCGCGCGTCGAGCAGGTTGAACGTGTGCGCCGCCTTGAGGATCATTTCGTAGCCCGGCAGCGACAGCTTCGCGTCGAGCAGGCGCTTCGCCTCGCCCTCGAACAGCGCGAATTGCTCGAACAGCTTCGGCACGTTCGATTCGTCGAACGCGAAGCGCGACTGTTCGATCTCGTTCTGGAAGAACACATCGCGATACGTGATTCCGTCGGCGTACCGTAGGTCGTACACCGACTCGACGTCCTGCAGGTACATCGTCATCCGTTCGAGGCCGTACGTGATCTCGCCGGTGATGGGATTGCAGTCGAGCCCGCCGACTTGCTGGAAATACGTGAATTGCGTGATTTCCATCCCATTCAGCCAGACCTCCCAGCCCAGTCCCCACGCGCCGAGCGTCGGGTTCTCCCAGTCGTCCTCGACGAAGCGGACGTCATTCTTGGTGAGATCGAAGCCGAGCACCCGAAGTGAACCGAGGTAGAGGTCGAGGATGTCGGCCGGCGACGGCTTCATCACCACCTGAAACTGATGGTGCTGATGGAGGCGGTTGGGATTCTCGCCATAACGCCCATCCTTTGGCCGACGCGACGGCTGCACATACGCGGCGCGCCACGGCTCGGGCCCAAGCGCGCGCAGAAAGGTCGCCGTATGCGATGTGCCGGCGCCCACTTCCATATCGTAAGGCTGCAGCAACGCGCAACCCTGCCGGCCCCAGTATTCTTGAAGCGCGAGAATGACCTGCTGGAACGTCGGCATCGAAGCGGCGCGGGAAGTCGCAAAACGACTGATTTTACGGGATATTGCGATCCCGCCTGCGTTCGCGCGGCGATTCAGGGCAGTTCCACCGCTACCGTGTTGTCTTTCGGCCGCCGGTCGATCAGCTTGTTCAGCGGATCGATGCCGGCGCGCGCCGGTTTCTTGTCGACGATGACGATGAATTCGTTTTCCTCGCGCTCGATTTTCTTCTTCTCCAGGTAAAGCGGCACGCCGTCGGCGTCGAGCACGCCGATGTCGATCCAGTCATTGATCGGCACGTCGTCTTCCTTGCCGAGTGCATCCGCCTTGCGTTTTTTCGCCAGCGTTTTGATCGTGACCTCGTACTTGCCGTCCGGGAGCGCCTTCGCGCTCGCCGCCGTCGCGCGATTGTCGTAGAGCGTGATCGATTCGAACATGTCGTCGATGACGTATTGGTACTGCGGCGGCGTCACGGCGCGCACGTACTGCAGGAATTGCGTCGCGTTCGGATACGGCGGTCCCTTGTACGCCCACTCGTCGCGGAACGCGCGAATCGCGCGGTTCAGGTTGTCCTCGCCGATATAGTCGGCCAGCGCGTACATGACCAGACTGCCCTTCCGATAGTGGACGTAGGGCTGGTTTTCGACGCGGCCCAACGGCAGCTCTTTCTTCTGCTCGGTGGCGCGGCCGATCAGGTAGCGGTCGAGCTCGTAGGAAAGAAACCGCTGCATTTTCGCTTCCCCGTACTTTTTCTTCATCACCATCAGCGCAGAATATTGCGCCAGCGTTTCCGACAGCATCGTCGAACCCTGGACATCGCCGCCGATCACCTGGTGCGCCCACCACTGATGCGCCGCCTCGTGCGCAGTGACGTAATACGGATAGTCGATGTCTTCCTTGTCGCCTTCGCGCACGCGGGCGATGAAGCCGATCGCCTCGGAATAGGGAATCGTGTTCGGAAACGACTGCGCGAACACCTCGTAGCGCGGGAACTCGAGAATCCGGAATTGCTTGTGCTGGTACGGCCCGAAGTTCGTCGTGTAGTAGTCGAGCGACGCCTTCACCGACGCGATCATCCGGTCGAGGTTGTACTCGTGACCGGGCTGGTAATAGACTTCGATCGCGACGTCGTTCCAGCGGTCTTTTTTCACCGCGTAGCGCGCCGACTGAAACGCGAAGAAATCGAGGATTGGCGCGTCCATCGCATAGACGAAGTGGCGACGGCCGTTCTCGCTCCACTCTTTTCCGAGGTAGCCGGGCGCAATCGCAATTTGGTCGTCGTCGGTGACGACCTCCGCCTCGAAGGAGATCCAGTCGGCATCGTGGCCGATATAGTTGTAGGCCAGTCCCGCCGGGTCGTCGCGGTCGCGCATCCGCTCCTTCGGCGCCAATCCGAATTTCTTGCGGTCGCGATCGGTCGCGAGCTCGCCGCGCGTGCTGTAACCGACGAACGGCAGCACGAATCCGCCGTTGACGAACGTTCCGTTGTAGACGACCTGCGTGTTCGAGCGGCTGTTCTCGAAGCCGCGCGTCGGCACCTCGAGGTCGAAATCGAGCACGGTCGTCCCGCCCGGCGGGAGTGGTGCGGCGAGCTTGTAGCTCTTCAATCCGACCGGCAAATCCTCTTTCGCGAGCGTCGCCGGTGCCGCGAATTCGAGCTTGTTGAATACGAGCTTTTCCGCTTGCATGAAAAACAGATGCACCGATTCGACCGGTTGGTCGTTCTTGTTCTCGAGTGCGAAAGTGCCGCGCATGCGCACCCGCTGCTCTTGCGGGTAGAGGTCAATGGTGAGCTTGACCGCGGTCACCTTCGGTTGCGGAACCGTCTCGAACACCTTGTATTTCTTCTCATAATCGGCCTGCCGCGCCTGGCCATCGCGCGCGGTCAGATAGCGATTGAGGACGTTGGTGTTGTAGAAAATGTAGCCGCCGAGCGCCACCGCCGCCAGTGCCGCAATGCCGGTCGTCGCCGCGACCCTCGGAGTGAAGCGACTCCGCAGGACCACGACCCTTTCGCGCCAGCCCGTGGTCGTGCCCCGGGTCCAGAACAGGAACGCGAGCACCGCCAGCAGCACCGCCCACGCCGCGTAATAGGCCTGGAATGTGCGGAGCCGCGCCATGAAGTGCCCGAAGCCATTCATGTCGGAGTACGTGTACGGAATGACCGCCCCGTACTTGTAGAGGTTGTGCTCGAAACCCAGCGCGTTGGCGAACAGCAGCGCGACGAAATAGACGATCATCACGAAATGACCGGCGTATTTTTGGTTGACTATCGAATGGATGGTGATCGCGAGCACACACAGGAGCCAGTAGTAGACGAGATCGATGCCGAACAGGTCGCGCACGTACAGACCGAGCTCGTAATGCGTGTAGCCCTTGAAGGTCTGGATCGCCACGCCGCAGACCAGCAGTACCGCCTGCAGCAGCAAAGGAATGAGCATCAGTGCAGCGAGCTTGGCAGTGAGCGGCAGCCACGTCGGAATCGGCAGCGCGTCGTGGATCTGGTCGAAGCGATTGTCGCGCTCGCGCCAGACGAGCTCTCCGGCATAGAACGTGATGATCACGAGCATGAAGATCGAGAATGTCCCGGAGACGAGCTCCAGCATCTGATAGGTGACCGGCCAGGTCGTCGTGCCGAACACGCTGCCGAGCGTCGTGCTGGTGGCGGCGAGAAAGAGAATTCCGGCAAGCACGATGACGCCGAAATAGACGTTCTTGACCGTCTCCTTGAAATAAAGCCATGCCAGGCGCGGCAGCAACGCGAGTCCATGGGCTGGCGCGACGGCGACCCTGCGCGGACGCAGCGTGGGCGTCGCGGGCAATTCGACGTCGACGATGCGCTTGCGCCGGCCGCTGTCCGCGACGTAGGCGAAACGAAAACGGAAAAAACAGAACGCCAGGAACGCGGCGCCCACGCCGAGCCACAGCAAGCGGTTCCACAGCAGCAGCCCGTCGAACGGCAAGAGCCGCGCATTGCGCTCGGCGATCGGCCAGTATTCGGTGAGGCGCGACATCGCGAGGATGCCGAACGGGTCCAGCATCGCGGCGAGCGTCTTGTATTCGATGTCGCGCAACAACCCGGTTCCGACGAGATAGCCAACGATGCACAGCACGCCGCCGACGTAGACGGGCAGCATCCGCCGCGTCAGTGCCGCGGCGCAGAAGAACAGCCCGGAGAGCCAGAGCAGGTTCGGCAGGAGCACCGTCAGGTACGGCACCGCGTAGGCGGCGAAGCGCGGCGGTCCGAGCCGGTCGGGATCGATGCCGGGAACGAGCGTACCGACGAAGCCGCCGATGGCGATGCTGGTAAAGATCAGCATCAGGACGATCACCGCGCCGGCGTAACGGCCGCCCAAGTATTGCCATTTCCGGATCGGCGCGGTGAAGAAGAAATGCTCGGTCCGGTATTCGACGTCCTGCTGCACTGCGCGGCCCGACAGCGCCGCGGCGACGGTCACGCCGATCATGCCGAGCACGGCGACCGTCTGCGCGATCGCATACGGCGAATTGATCCAGACCTTGCCACTGCCAAAAATGATATTTGCGTCGGCGAACACGCCGCCCGCTGCGGCGCTCCACAGCATCGACAGCGCCAAAAATACGGCGAAATAAACCCACGTCGACAGACGCTTCAGCCGAGAGCGCGCCTCGAACCAGGCAATCGTCAGGAACGTACGCATCGCGTTCCTCACGCCGCGATCGGTTGCGGTGCGCGTTTGCGCAGGCGGCGGGTGATCGCGGCGAAGTAGACGTCTTCGAGCGTCGGCTCGATCGGCGCGAATCCCGGCCCCGGCGCCTCGTCGGCGACCGCCGTCACGAGCGTGCGCCCCGCCGCCAATCGCGTTGCGATGACCGGGAACGCCGTCTTGGCGGCCTCGAGCTCCTCGCGCGGAACCGCTTTCTGCCACACGCGGCCCGCCAGCGTGTCGGTGAGCGTTTGCGGCGCGCCGGTCAGCAGTACTTCGCCACGGTCGATGATCGCCATGTTCGCGCACAAGTCCGACACGTCGGACACGATGTGCGTGGACAGAATGACGATCACGTTCTCGCCGATCTCGGCCAGCAGGTTGTGAAAGCGGACGCGCTCCTCGGGATCCAGGCCGGCGGTCGGCTCATCGACGATCACGAGCTCCGGATTGCCGAGCAACGCCTGCGCGATGCCGAAACGTTGCCGCATGCCGCCGGAAAAACCACCGAGTGCTTTTTTGCGCACATCGAAAAGGTTGACCTGCTTCAGCAGCGTTTGCACGACGTCACGGCGCTCTGCCCGGGCGATCCCCTTGAGCCGCGCGAGATGGTCGAGGAGATCCTGCGCCGAGACTTTCGGATAGACACCGAAGTCCTGCGGCAAATAGCCGAGGCGCGCGCGCACAGCTTCCTTGTCGACGAGCACGTCGATCGTGGGGGTGGTGGGAGTCGTGATTCGCGCCGCCGGGCCGTCCGAAGGCGCGAATTGCTCCCTCTTTGCGGGCAGCAAAGCGGTATCAGCCGCGAGCGTGGGGGTCGTAACCAATCGAGCGCTGCCCGCGTCGGCCTCCTGCAACGTCGCCAGCGTGCGCATCAGCGTCGACTTGCCGGCGCCATTCGGTCCCAGCAGTCCGTACATGCCGGTCGGGATTGTCAACGTGACGTTGCGCAATGCTTGCACGCCGTTCGGGTAGGTTTTGGACAATCCGGCGATCGCGAGTTCGAGCGGCATGCAAGGCTCCATATAGAGGGCGACGATCTACGATAGTGCGGGAGACTACTACGGCGTCGCGCGTTCGCCGCGGCGACAGCCGCACGCGCCGGGTGTTAGATGCGCCGCCGGGCGAATAGGATTGCCGAAACCAACAACACCAGCGCAAGCCCCAGCGCCAACGCGTCGCCGAGCGATTGGTAGGGGGTCGCGCCGCCGCGACCTTCGACCGTCACTTCGAGCACACCGCGCGTAAACCAAGGCAGCTGCGCCAGAACGCGGCCGTCGTGACCGATCGACGACGTGATGCCGGTGTTGGTCGCGCGAAGCATCGGACGGCCGAGCTCGAGCGCGCGCATCGTCGCGATCTGATTGTGCTGCCAGGCGGCGATCGAGTGGCCGTACCACGCGTCGTTGGTGACGTTGATGAGGATCGCAGCGCTCCTCGCGGCGTCGATCAGCTCGGCGCCGAATGCGTCCTCGTAGCAAATGTTGACGGCGACGCGCGTGCCCGCGACCTCGAACGGCGGCTGCATCGCGGGTCCCGGCGTCTGGTCGGCCAGCGGAATCGCGAGCACGCTCCGGATGAACCAGCCGAATACCGCCTTGCCCGGAATCGATTCGCCGAACGGGACGAGATGGCGCTTTCGATAGAGTTGCAGGTCGGATTCGCCAAGCGAGAGCACGGTGTTGTAGTAGCGCACGTTGTCGTTGCCCGGCAGCGGCGCTTCGGCGGTGAACAATCCGAGCAGCAGGTCGCCGCTGCGCGCGCCGGCGGTGCGGATCAGGTTGAGCAGCACCGGGTCCGGAACCTCGTCCGAGAACATCGGGAACGCGCTTTCGGGCAGCACGATCAGCCGGCCGTGGCTATGCTCGACCAGCCGCGCATAGAGATCGAACGTGCGCGCGCGGTAGTCCCGGTCGAATTTTTGTGCCTGTTCGACGTTGCCTTGAACGAGCGACACCGTGAGCGGCGCACCTTGCGGTGATGTCCATTCGATGCGCGCCAGCGCTCCGCCACCGGCGAAAAGCGCGAGCGCCAGCGCGACCGCCGCGCCGATCGACCGCCAGGCGCGCATCACGAGCGCGTCGTAGACGAGCGCGACCATCGCCGCAATCAGCGCGACTGCGAGCGACACGACGAAAACGCCGCCGATCGGCGCGTAGTCCGCGAGCAGACTGCCCGGCAATTGCGCGTAGCCGACCGACAGCCACGGGAAGCCCGGGTAGCCAAAGCTTCGCGCCCATTCCGCGAGCGTCCACGTCGCCGCTGCCGCGGCGAGTCGCGCCAGCGATTGCCGCGGCGTGAACCGCGTGGCCACGTAACCGGCGAGCGCGATCCACAATGAAAGATAAATAATGAAGCCGGCCGTTCCCGCGACGGCGATCGCCGCAGGCATGCCGCCGAACGTCTCGAGCGCGACGTACACCCACGATATGCCGACGCCGAACATGCCGAGTCCGAATGCGAAACCGACGCCGGCAGCGGCACCTGGCGTTGCGGCGCGCCGCCATTGCGCGAACAGGATCGACAGCGTGACGATCGGGAGCAGCGCCACGCCAAAGGGCGCGAATCCGAAGACCGTGGCCGCGCCGGCCAGCGCAGCGAGGGCGAGTGGACCGCCGCGCGCCAGCGTCATCGCAACCGTCGGACTATGCCGCGTCGTCGCGCGGCGACGGCTGCGCGATGCGCTCGACCTGCAATGTATGCAGTCGGCGGCTGTCGGCGCGCAGCACGCGGAAGCGCAGGCCCCCGAGCGTCGCCGACTCGCCGCGTTTCGGCAGCCGCCCGAACGCCTTCAGCACGAGACCGCCGACCGTGGCGAGCTCGGGGTCCTCGAACGACGTGCCGAAATGCGCGTTGAAATCGGCGATCTCCGTCTGCGCCTTGACGCGGAAACGGCCGTTCGCCTCGGGAATGACGTTGTCGATCGACTCGTCGAAATCGTACTCGTCCTCGATGTCGCCGACGATCTGCTCCAGTACGTCCTCGATCGTGACGAGGCCCGAAACGCCGCCGTATTCGTCGACCACGATCGCGATGTGATTGCGATTGGCGCGGAACTCGCGCAGCAGCACGTTCAATCGCTTCGACTCGGGAACGAACACCGCCGGGCGCAGCGTGTCGCGAAGCACGAAGCCTTCGGGCCGCGCGTAATAGTTGAGGAGCTCCTTGGCGAGCAAGATGCCGATCACTTCGTCCTTGCTTTCGCCGATCACCGGAAAGCGCGAATGCTTGGTCTCGAGGATCAGCGGCAGGAAATCGGGCGGTTCGTCGTCGATCGAGACGCAATCCATCTGCGCGCGCGGAATCATGATGTCACGCACCGTCGTTTCGGACACCGACAGCACGCCCTCGATCATCGACAGCGCGTCGGCGTCGAGCAGCCGGCGCTCGAACGCGCTTCGCAAGAGCGCGAGCAACTCCTCGCGGTCCTCGGGCTCGCGCGTCAGGAGCGCGGAGAGCCGCTCGAGCAGCGTCGGCTTCTCGTCGCGTTTGGCGCCGGCGTCTTCCATCATGGGTGACCGTCAGGCCGCGTAGGGATCGCGATAGGAGAGCGCCGCGAGCAAGGCGGTTTCGCGCGCTTCCATCCGCGCCGCGTCGGCGGCGCGCTCGTGGTCGTAGCCTTGCAGGTGCAGCATGCCGTGGATGACGAGGTGCGCGCAGTGCGCGCGGAGCGACTTCCCCAAAGCCCGCGCCTCCCGCTTCAGTACCGGCACGCACAGCACGATGTCGCCGCCGGGCGGGACGACGTCATCGTACACGAAGGTCAGCACGTTCGTCGCGTGGTCCCGGCCGCGGTAGCGCGCGTTCAACCGGCGCCCCTCGCGTGCGCCGACGAACCGAAGCGTCACCGCGAGGTTACGCTCGACCGCCGCGGCGGCCCAACGCCTGAGCGTCGCACGGCGCGGCAGCTCTTCGGTTGCGGTGTCGAACTGGACGGCGAACGCGAACGAGGGAAACGAAGCGCGCGCGCGACCGGTCATCGGTGCCCGCGGTCGCCGCCGGGCTCGCGCGCCCTCGCCGCGTCGTGACGCTCGTAGGCGTCGATGATCTTCTGCACCAGCGGATGGCGGACGACGTCCGCGCTCGTGAAATTGACGAACGCCAAGCCGCGCACGCCCGCCAACACGCGCGCCGCTTCGATCAAGCCGCTTTTCTGCCCACGCGCCAGGTCGATCTGCGTGACGTCACCGGTGATCACCGCCTTCGTGCCGAAGCCGATCCGCGTCAAGAACATCTTCATCTGTTCGGGCGTCGTGTTCTGCGCCTCGTCCAGAATGATGAACGAATGGTTGAGCGTGCGCCCGCGCATGTAGGCGAGCGGCGCCAGCTCGATCGTGTTGCGCTCGAACAGCTTCGCCGCCTTGTCGAAGCCCATCAAGTCGTAGAGCGCGTCGTAGAGGGGGCGCAGGTACGGGTCGATCTTTTGCGCGAGGTCGCCGGGCAGGAAGCCGAGGCGCTCGCCGGCCTCCACGGCGGGTCGCACCAGCACGATCCGTTTCACCGCGTCGCGCTCGAGCGCATCGATGGCGCAGGCGACGGCGAGATAGGTCTTGCCGGTGCCCGCGGGACCAATTCCGAACGTGATGTCGTGCGCCTGGACGTCCTTCAAATACGCGATCTGATTCGGCGTGCGGCCATGTAGGTCGGCGCGGCGCGTGCGCAGAAGCGGCGATGCGTCGTCGGCGACCGCGGACGCAGTGGGCACCGTGCCGCGGGTGGCGATTTCCACCAGCCCGAGCTGGATATCGTCGACTGACAGCGGCTTTTCGGCGCCGCTGTAAAAACGCTGCAGCGCGGCCGCCGCCTGCGCCGTCTGCGTTGGAATTCCGGTGATCGTGAAGTCGGCGGCGCGGTGCGTGATCGCGACGTCGAGCGCGGCCTCGATCTGGCGGAGATTGGCGTCGAGCGGCCCGCATAGATTGGCGAGCGCGCGATTATCGAGCGGCGCGAGGGTGAGCTGCTCGGCACCTCGGCGGGGCGTAACCATGTTTTCGGCGCCTTCAGACGACGACGGCGCGGATGATACTCCGCGCCGCCATCGCCTTCGACTTATCCGCGAATTCCCGAACCCCCACTCCCGGCGATCAAACGGCCTGCCGGACGATCGGCGCCTT
>CATPAO010000205.1 GCA_955652025.1 Casimicrobiaceae bacterium | reverse complement strand
GTAATGGCGCGGATACAGGTTTTAACGTTACCTGACACGAAAGAGGACCCACGTCCGATTGGTGGAACGTCGCCAAACAGTTTGTAGAACCGTTAGTGCGCGGGGAAAGCAAATGGACGCTGCAACATTGGGCGTGTGCGCCTCCAGCATTGCCGAAAGACATGTACAACGGCTGCAGATGGGTATCGCGAAGGTCGCTCGGGAAGTATTCCGAGTTCCCGGGTCAGCGACTGATTGACGTTGGCCTTTGTATGCTCGAGCCGTGTGATGGGAAACTATCACGCACGGTTCCTCGGGGGCTGGGCGCGGGCAAGCGCGCCTGGCTACCCTCCTACAGCGAAGTCATCTGCGGAACTGGACATTTGGGCGGAATGCGTACGTCGACCCGGTGTTCTTGTCGATCGTCGGCAAGGCGAACGAAGTCGCCTTCTTGCGCGACGCCATCGACAGTTACAGTTACCGCGTCGGATTCCTCGTCGCCCTCGACGTCGGTCCGTCGTACCGCGATGTCGTAATAGGTTTCGCGATAGCGGTAGCGCAACGCGAACTCGTTCCACTCGACCGGCAGGCACGGCGTGAAACGAAGGCGATCCACTTCCAGCTTGAGCCCCAGCAGCGACTCTACGACAAGGCGATACATCCAGCCGGCGGATCCTGTGTACCACGTCCAACCGCCGCGGCCGGTG
Source organism: Casimicrobiaceae bacterium (assembly GCA_955652025.1). Classification (GTDB taxonomy): domain Bacteria; phylum Pseudomonadota; class Gammaproteobacteria; order Burkholderiales; family Casimicrobiaceae; genus VBCG01. The sequence continues at coordinate 3,782 of CATPAO010000205.1, read as the reverse complement.
TGCGGCGCGAGCGCATAGACGTCGGCGGCGACGACGTAGGGTTCCACCTTGTAGGTCGCGGCATCTTCCGGCGTTCGTGCATGGTTGATCGGGTTGATCATCGCAGTCAATTCCCAGGCGCGTGCAGCGTCGCCCAGCGCTGCGAATGCCATCGCGGTCCAGATCGCGCCGTGGGTGTACTGGCCGCCGTTCTCCCGCACCCCTGGCACGTATCCGCGAATGTACCCCGGCTCGAGATCGGACGTATCGAACGGTGGATCGAGAAGCTGGATCAACGCGTGGTCGCGACGAACGAGGCGCGCATTCACCGCTTTCATCGCGCTCCGCGTTCGCACGGCGTCACCCGCCCCGGAAAGCACCGCCCAGCTTTGCGCAACCGAGTCGATTTGACATTCGGCATTGCTCATCGAGCCCAACGGCGAGCCGTCGTCGAAGTATGCGCGGCGATACCACTCGCCGTCCCACGCGTTCTCCTCGATCCGCCGGCGCAACTGCATTGCCTCCGTTTCACAACGGTCCGCGAACGGGGGATCGTTGCGCAAACGCGCGACTTTGGCGAATTCTCCGAGGACGTGACAAAGAAAGAATGCGAGCCAGACGCTTTCGCCCTTGCCGTGCCTGCCGACGAGATTCATGCCGTCGTTCCAGTCGCCGGATCCGATCAGAGGCAATCCGTGCGCGCCGAATCTGAGACCATGCAAAATTGCGCTCACGCAATGCTGGTACACATTCGCGCTTTCTTCGGACCGGCCCGGCAAGTCATAGTACGAGTCGTCCTCCGCATTGACCGGACGGCCGTCGAGAAAGGGCGCGGTTTCGTCGAGAATCGACATGTCGCCGGTGGTCAGAACGTAGCGGCATGTCGCCAGCGGCAGCCAGAGGTAATCGTCGGAGCAATGCGTGCGCACGCCCCGCCCCAACGGCGGGTGCCACCAATGCTGGACGTCGCCTTCGACGAATTGACGGCTCGCACAGAGCGCGATCTGCGCGCGCACTAGACTCGGTTCGGCGTGAACCAGGGCCATCACGTCTTGCAATTGGTCGCGGAAACCATAGGCTCCGCCAGACTGATAATAGCCGCTGCGCGCCCAGAGACGGCAGGCCATCGTTTGATAGACGAGCCAGCCGTTGGTCAGAATGTTGAGCGCCGCATCGGGCGTTTCCACCTGCAAGGCGGTAAGCGCGTGACGCCAGTGCCGGACCACGGCCTCGAGCGCCTCACGCGCGGGCACCGATCCCCGGAAACGCTGCACCAACTGGCCGGTCGCATCGGCGTTGTTGGCTGCGCCCAACCGGAAAACAATCTCACGTTCCTGCCCGTCGCCCAGGTCGAAGGCCACTTGGATTGCGGCGCAGGGATCGAGCGCGGCGCCAACCTTGCCCGAGAGACGCCTATTGCGCATGGCGGCCGGATCGCGCAACGTTCCATTGCGACCGAGAAATTCGGTGCGGTCCCCGCTCACGGTTCGAGTGGGTTCGTCGACGTCGAAGAAGGCGACCCAATCCGCGAACTCGCTGTTGTACGGATTTCGGGCATACAACGCACCATTCTTGGCGTCGATCTCGGTCGTCACGTGCATCGCCGATTTCGTCCGCAGATCGCCCAACACCCACTCGACATAGCCCGTGGCGGTGAGCCGTCGCGTACGGCCCGACTGGTTGCTCACTTTCAACGAGGAAAGCTTGATCGCCGCATCGAGCGCCACGAAGATCGTGAGCTCCGAGCGAATTCCGTCCTCCACATGCTCGAAAACTGTGTAGCCGAATCCGTGTCGGGTGACGTAGGGGAGCGCGCCTCCGCAGGGAGACGACGTCGGCGACCAGAAGTGCCCGGTTTCTTCATCGCGAAGGTATAGGGCTTCACCGCTCGCCTCGCCTACAGGGTCGTTGTGCCACGGGGTGAGACGAAACAGGTGAGCGTTCTCGCTCCAGGTGTAGCCGAGCCCGCTTTCCGAAACGACCGTGCCGAAGCAGGGGTTCGCAAGCACATTCACCCAAGGAGCAGGCGTTGCGCCGCCGGCTCCTGGGGCGATGACGTATTCGCGACCGTCGGGCGAGAATCCTCCCGTGCCGTTGAAGAGGATCAGATCACCTCTGGGCGATTCGGTGGCCGCGAAAACTTGAGGCCGATGGATGCGGGTCGACATAAGTCGCGGAATTCGCACGTCGACAGGCAGACGACGATTGATCTGTTCGGAGAGCGTCCCGCGGCTGTCGGTGATGATTGCGCGGGCGGCAGACTGGAACAGAACGCGATCCTCCGTCGATATCTGCTCCGCATGACGAACGAAAATGCCCCCGGGGCGATCGACGATATGTGATTCGACACCGGCGGCGATCAGGCCGGTGATTTGCTCCTGAAGCCGTTGCCGATAGCCGTTGTGATCTTCGTTCCAGATCACCAAATCCACGGCCAGCCCCTTGAGGCGCCAATAGGCGTGCGCCTGCACGAGTTGGCGCACCAGCTCGATATTGGCGGCGTCGGCGATCTGCAGCAACACGATCGGCAAGTCACCTGAGATCGCGTAGCCCCACAGGCCCGATTGCCCGCGACGGTTGCCGACCAGAACGCTTGCGGCTGCACGCAACGATGCGTTGGCGTAGATCACGGAGCTGGCGAGGCGGGCGTAAAGCTGTGAATCGGCCTCGGTAGCGTTGAGCTGGCGGAGCACCACCTGACTGTGCGTCCACGTCAGTTCGAACACGCGATCCGCGAGACTGCGATCCTGGTATCTGTCGACGAGGTGCAGCACGGCATCCCGCGTCTCCCCGGCGCCGGACACCATGTCGATCGTCGCGGTCGCTCCGGCGTCGATGGTCATTCGAAGCCGGATCGCCGCGATCGGATCCAATACCGAGCCCGCTGTGTCCGACAGCGCCCCGGGATCGGTCATCGCGAGGGGTGCTGCGACCGAACCGCCGCGGCCGATGAAGCGCATGCGGTCCGTCTCGTACGAAGTCTCGAGGCTGTCTCCACCACGCACGGTCATCAGATGAAACATCCACGGTACGTGCTCTTCGCGGGAGCGCGGGCGGCGCGTGCAAAGAATTGCGTGCCGTCCCGGGATGATCTCGGTTTGGACGAAGAGGTTGCTGAACGCCGGATGCAATGCGTCCGCGGCCGCGGGGGCGAGAACCACTTCCGCGTAGCTCGTGACGTCGATCGTCCGGGGAGTCCGGGAGCGGTTCGTGATGTGGACTCGGCGGACTTCGATATCGTCCTCGGGCGAAACCACGATCTCGGTATGCGTCTCGAAATCGAGATCTCTGCGTCGAAACTCCGCCCGCCCCTCCGAGAAGATCGCTTCGTAGTGTTCCGCCTGCTTGAGCGTGGGTTGATATGCGGTGGACCAGAACTCGCCACTCGCCTCATCGCGGAGATAGCAGAACGTGCCCCAGTTGTCGGCGGTGCTGTCTTCGCGCCAGCGAGTCACCGCCAGATCTTTCCAACGACTGCTGCCGCCTCCGGCGTTCGTGACCATCACGTGGTAGCGGCCGTTCGACAGCAACTGCACTTCCGGAATCGCTGTGTCCGGACTGGTGAGCACGCGCACCGGCAACTCCGGTCCGCCGCCCGCGCGGAGATCGGAAACGTCGGGTGCGTTCGAATGAAACAGCGTGGCTCTCGGGATGCGCTCCTGGAGAAGCAGCAACGTCGCTTGAAAGAGCGGATCCGACTCGAAACGCTTTTGCATCGGCCGCGCCAAAAGCACATAGGCGAAGGAGAGCAGGCTCATCGCTTGGTGGTGCGCCATGAACGACCGGACCACCGCGCTCGACTC
>CATPAO010000204.1 GCA_955652025.1 Casimicrobiaceae bacterium | reverse complement strand
TCGCACTCACTACCCAACCGAAACTGCACCTACCCAGGAGGACCTCCGACAACTCCGCCTCAACCCCCACGACACACTGCCGTCTTGGAACTACACTATCACCCCGAATCTATGAACTTATTCTTGCGGCTGCCCTTAGCGCTCAGTTCTCGGTACCTGGCACGAACGTAGTTTGCTCAGACTCGGCCGAGCTCTTCGTTTCGAGTGCTAAGTACTGAGTACCGAGTGCCGCGCTCCCCCCGCACCACGTGCTCGGGCGAAGGTCCATCAGCCTACTTCACAATCGGCCCCTCGATTCTCAGCAGCTGGTTGTACGGTCTGAGTATCAGGAACGAAGCACGTTCAGCTTCGTCGACGTTACGAAGCGCGCCGTTCGACTGCCAGACCGTCGTACCGAGAGTGGCGACTCTCGCGATCGGAACCCGTGCGCGGGGCGATCTCATCATCGGAGAACTCGAAGACGAACGTGCGGCGGAGTAATATCAGTCGCAGTGCGCTGCGACCAGATTCTTTGGACGAGTGAAACGAGGAGCACATGACGCGCAGGACTATGTGGAGGGGCATCGCGACGACGGCCGTGGCGATGGCAGCGGGGGTATTCGCGCAGACCTATCCGAGCAAGCCGGTAAAGCTGGTCGTCCCGTTTGCCCCCGGCGGCACCACCGACATCATCGCCCGCGTGGTGACGTCCAAGATCCTGCCTCACTTGGGACAGCCGATGGTCGTAGAAAACCGTGCTGGTGCCGGTGGCGTCATCGGCGCCAACGAGACGGCAAAGGCCGCACCGGACGGTTACAGCCTCGGCATAGCGACGGTATCCACGGTGGCTACGGCACCGGTCATGCAAGCCAATGTGCCCTATGACCCACTCACGGATTTCACGCCAATCATCAATATTGCATCCACGCCCAACGTGATCGAGGTGAATCCATCTTTCCCGGCTCGGGACTACGAAGGGTTTATTGCTGAGCTGAGGAAAAATCCGGACAAGTACAGCTACGCTAGCACGGGTACCGGCTCCATCACGCACATGCAGATGGAGCTCTTCAAGGCACAAACAGGCACCTCGATCGTCCACGTGCCGTACAGGGGCGCCGGGCCGGCGCTGAATGACGTGGTCGGAGGCCAGGTGCCGATCCTCCTCGACAACCTGCCGTCGTCGCTGCCGTTTATAAAGCAGGGGCGACTCATCCCGATCGTGGTTGCCGCGGATAAGCGAGTCGCCGCGTTGCCCGGCGTTCCCACCCTGAGCGAGGTGGGGCTGCCCCAAGTCAACCGCGTGGCCTTCTACGGGATTTACGGCCCCAAGGGTCTGCCGCTGGAGGTCGTTACGAAAGTGCATGATGCCGTCAAGAGCGCGCTCGGGGACCCACAAGTTCGGGCGCGTATCGAAGACACCGGTTCGACCATCATCGGTAATACGCCGGCGCAGTTCGCGCAGCAGATTAAGGTGGAATACGAAACCTACAAGAGGGTGGCCGAGGAACAGAAGCTAAAGCCGGAATAGACCACGGGTCGACTGCCAAATTGAGATGGCGCTTTGGGCGATTCGCCGCTCTTAGCTTGCTGCATTTCTTGCCTCGGGGCGCCGGCTTGCGTTCACCAAACAGGAACCCTTTCGGGAACTACGCGGAGGTAGACCGGTAGTCACGCTAGCGCTTCGCACTCCGCTAATCACCTCAATCCTTCGTACAAGGTTCCTAGCCCGATATTCGGCATAAATGTCCTTTGATCTGAGGAGCGCCAGTTTGACACCATCGCTACTGCGCGTTCTAGGGACCTCGCGTGCTAGAGTTGTTTGAGGGTGGGCAATTTATGGAAAAGCGCGCGCTTGGTCGCACCGGGTTCAAGGTCGCGCCCGTCGCATTCGGGGGCAACGTTCTCGGTTGGACAGTCGACGAGCCGACCTCGTTCCACTTGCTCGACGCTTTCGTCGACGCCGGATTCAACTTGATCGACACCGCGGATTCGTACTCGCGCTGGGCGGCAGGTCACGTCGGTGGCGAATCGGAAACTATTCTCGGCCGTTGGGTCGCGCGGCGAGGCCGCCACCACGATGTCATCATCGCTACCAAAGTCGGCTCCGACATGGGCTTGGGATACAAATGCCTGCGCAAGGACTACATCGTGCAGGCCGTCGAGCGCTCACTGCGACGACTTAAGGTCGATTCCATCGACCTCTACCAATCGCATTGGGACGACGACAAGACGCCGCTCGATGAGACGCTCGAGGCCCATGCCCTTTTGCTACGGCAAGGCAAGGTCAAGGCCATCGGTGCCTCCAATCTCACCGCCGAGCGCCTGGCGCAGGCCCTGGAGGTCAGCAAACAGCACAGGTATCCACGCTACGAAACGCTGCAACCGCTCTACAACCTGTACGACCGCGGCAGCTTCGAGGGCGCGTTGGAAGACGTGTGCGTGCGCGAGCAGCTCGGCGTTATCACGTATTTCTCGCTCGCCTCCGGATTCCTCACTGGGAAATATCGCAGCGAGGCAGACTTCGCCAAGAGCCCGCGTGGACCGGGAATACAGAAATACCTGCACCCCCGCGGGCTGAGAATACTCGCCGCACTCGACGCGGTCGGGAGCCGATACCGCGCCACGCCGGCACAAGTCGCGCTGGCTTGGCTGATCGCGCGACCGAGCGTCACCGCGCCGATTGCCAGCGCAACGTCAATCCATCAGCTGAACGAATTGATCGCGGCGACCCACCTTGCGTTGGACGCCGACGCCATTCAAGTGCTCGACCAGGCGAGTGCCTGAGGCGCATGGCGCATGGCGCACGGACAGCGGACACGCGCGACGAAGCGCTCATCGTCACGATCCTACTATCCAAGCGGCAACCGCTAACTGAACCCACAGAAAATGGCCAGTCGCGCTGAGCAAATACAGCAACGAATGACGTACGAAGTACCTCGTACTTTGCCCAAAGCGCGTCGATTTCGTACGAAATTCGTAGAACAAGGCGCTTCGTCCCTGGTTATTCGTACGACGCCCGCTTCATCATCGCTTCGCTCGTCGTACCGAGCGCTCTGGATGGATGACTGAGAGCGTACTTGTCACAGAGTTTTGGCGTGCCGCACCTAGTAGGTAGTACGACGAACCGCGTCCCATCCCCGCGTCTGACGGTGGCGCGTGGAGATTGCTGCAACGATTGCGATGGCCTCTCAGCCTATTCAGGCTTGGTTGGTATATTCCTGACGTTACACGCACTATGGCGGCTGACTCACGGGGAAAGGTTAGTAAATGGCGAAGCGTCAATCAACGGTCCAGTCGCTACGCGCAGGGCGCCTGGAATATGGAAAAACGCTGCGAAAGCGCACCCCCCGATCTGCACACTCCCAATGGAAGGTACAGAAGAAGGGCCGCGATCTCCTCGCGATGCTTGCCCAAAGCGATAGCGGCCGTATCCCGAATTTGCTTCCGATCCGCTACGGACGCATGATTCAATCGCCGTTCGCGTTTTTGCGTGGGGCGGCCCACATCATGGCATTTGATCTCGGGCACGAGCCGAGCACCGGTCTCCGTGTGCAGGCATGTGGCGACTGCCATCTGATGAATTTTGGTGCCTTCGCCACGCCGGAGCGAAACGTCATTTTCGATATCAATGACTTTGACGAGACTCTGCCCGCGCCTTGGGAGTGGGACATCAAACGTCTCGCCGCGAGCATTATGGTGGCGGGTCGCTATCGTGGTTTCACCGAAAGCGAATCCTCAGACGCCGTTCTCGCTGCCGTCCGCGCCTACCGCGAGAAGCTGGCGGAGTATGCACAATGGCCCACGCTTCAGGTGTGGTACGCACGTATCGATGCGGCGCAGGTAGTCGAGATCGCCTCTAGCGTCAGGCCGCCGCGCTCAGAGGAGACCCAGTCCGGGGCCAATGCCGCCACTATGTCGGCACGCCTGCTCCCCAAGCTCACCGAGGTTATTGACGGCAAGCGTCGCATCAAGGACGAGCCTCCACTCGTCTTCCATCCTTCGCGCGAGAAGGCGTTCTTCGGGTTGTTTCGGGACGCAATTCTGCGGTATCGCAAAAGCCTTCCCGCGGAGCGACGAACCCTATTCAACCGCTATGAGGTCGTCGACGTCGCGATGAAGGTGGTCGGTGTGGGCAGTGTGGGTACCGTCTGTGCAGTGGCGCTGCTTCAAGCCGACGTCGACGATTACCTCTTCCTGCAGATCAAACAGGCGCGGCCGTCTGTCCTCGAGCCGTACGCCGGGAAGAGCGCTTACCGTAACCAGGGCGAACGCGTGGTCGTTGGGCAACGCATGATGCAATCGGCCAGTGACATGTTCTTGGGCTGGTCCACAATCAGCAACCCGCCGCTTGACCTCTACTTCCGCCAACTTCGTGACATGAAGATCACGGTGTCCCTAGATACCCTGCAAATTGGCGGATTCGTCGATTACGCACACTACTGCGGTTGGGCTGTAGCGCGGGCACATGCCAAGACCGGCGACGCTTCTGCCATTAGTGGATACCTAGGTGGAACCGATGCATCAGATCAATCCTTGAGGCGCTTCGCACGCCGATACGCAGATCAGACCGAGAAAGATCATTCGGTATTGGTCAAGGCAATCAAGTCTGGTCGAGTCCGCGCAGAGGCAACGGACGGGACCTGATTCCAGACTCTCGAATCGCACCGAGCGTTTGAATGAGTTGGGAGTCGCTCACATACGGGACTTGCACGCAATGCATAGCCCGCCGTACTGAGTACAACGCCCGCGTCGAAGTCCAAACGCTTAGCCATCGTTCGCGACTCGAGAACTCCGAGCGCAGGACGCAGGACGAAGATGGCGAAGCTGGCGAAGCTGGCGATGATCTCTGCTCCGCGCCGAGAGCGTTGGTCTACGTACGAAGTAGTTGCCGAATGACCGCATCCGGCCTATTCCGTTGAAAAACTCATTTGCAGTAGTGACGACCAGTATTGTCGAAAATGTCGACGCTCTAGAACGCGCTCAGAGCGACGCAAACGAGTCAGGTGATGGTTTTCGACTCCTAAAATCGCTGCGCGAAAAGCTCGAAACGAGGCGAAATTCACGCGCCGACCAAGCGACGTATCGTTCAGTACTTCCGGCATGAGAGCGGAGCCGGACAACGCCACCGACGAATGGCGGCGGGCACCTGCGATCACGCCCTTAACAGCAATCCAGCCTAGAGCCAAGCCAGACCACGCTCGATTGATACACGTGCGTCATGCGAGTCAGCCTACGATGACCGATCACGACGCGCTCAAATGACCACTCCAATGTGCGGTGTATGCCGATGCGGGCGGCTTCGCGGTCGCCGAGCGGGACCGGCGCGTAGCTGCGCGCTGACCGCGGGCGGCGGCGTATTGTTGGATGCGCCGCGACTCGAATCGAAGGCTCAGCCCGATCCCTGTGTACAATTCTTAACCGCTAGACACGGCGGCCGCGGCTCGTTCGCCTTCCGGCGCAGGATCTCTTCGCGCAACTCCTGGTACTGCCGCCGCGTCTGGGATTCGACCGTTTCCGGCGTGATGGCCG
>CATPAO010000203.1 GCA_955652025.1 Casimicrobiaceae bacterium | reverse complement strand
CGGGTGCTCGTCGCGCACGGGCAGATGGCCGAGCGCGAGCTCGAGCACGTGATGCGCGACTTCTACACCCAGCGGATCAATCTGCTCGTCTGCTCGACGATCATCGAGACCGGCATCGACGTGCCGACCGCCAACACGATCATCATCGACCGCGCCGATCGCTTCGGGCTTGCGCAGCTGCACCAGCTGCGGGGTCGCGTGGGACGTTCGCACCACCAGGCGTACGCGTACTTGTTGACGCCGCCCGACGAGGCGCTCTCCGCGCAGGCGAAAAAACGTCTCGAGGCGATCCAGCTGATGGAAGACCTGGGATCGGGCTTCTATCTCGCGATGCACGACCTCGAGATCCGCGGCGCCGGCGAGGTCTTGGGCGACGAGCAATCGGGCGAGATGCAGCAAGTGGGTTTCCAGTTGTACGCCGACATGCTCAAAAGCGCGGTATCGGCATTGAAGTCGGGGCGGGAGCCCGATCTGTCCGAGCCGCTCGGCGTGACGACGGAGATCAATCTCCACGTTCCGGCACGATTGCCGGAGACGTATTGCAGCGACGTGCACGAGCGGCTCGTTCTCTACAAGCGGCTTGCGAGCTGCGAGACCGACGACGACCTCGACCTCTTGCGCGAGGAGCTCACCGACCGCTTCGGCCGCGCGCCGGAGCCGGTGCAGGCGTTGATCGCATGCCACAAATTGCGTCTCGTCGCCAAGGCAAAGGGCGTCGTCAAGATCGACGCCGGTCCGGAACGCGCCACGCTGCAATTCATCAAGCATCCGCCGTTCGACCCCGGCGCGCTGATTCTTCTCGTGCAGCGCGATGGCCGGATTCGTTTCGCCGGACCGGACCGGATCCGCATCGAGCGCGCTGCGCCGACGCTTGATGAGCGCGTTGCGCTGGCGCGCGATTTTCTGCTGCGTCTCACGCCCGCGCCGGCACGGTCCGCGGCGTGAACCGCCCCGTCTTTCCCGCGCAGCTTCGTGTCTTCGTGCGCGACTGGCTGTCGGCGAACAACGTCATGCTGAAGAGCGGCGACGGCAACGTCATCATCGATACCGGCTACGTCCGTCACGCGCCGTTGACGCTCGCGCTCGTTGCGTCGCGGCAGGGTGTCGACGGCGGCAGGCTGGCCAAGATCGTCAACACGCATTGCCACTCCGACCACATGGGCGGCAACGCGGCGTTGAAGCGCGCGTACGGCTGCCCGATCGCCGTTCCCGAGGGCGAGGCGCCGCTCGTTGCCCGCTGGGATACCACCACGTTGTTGCTCGATTACGCGGACCAGTCCGCCGATCGCTTCGACGTCGACGAGACGCTGTACGCGAATTCGACGCACGTCTGGGGCGACCTGGAATGGCACGCAGTCGCCGCGCCGGGTCACGACATGCGCGCGTTCGTGTTCTACAACCCCGAGCATCGAATCCTGATCTCGGGCGACGCGCTATGGGAGAACGGCTACGGCTTCGTGATGCCGGAGGAAATGGATCCCGCCGCGTTGCCGGCAACGCGCGCCACGCTCGAAATGCTGGCGATGCTCGACGTCCGCAGCGTGATTCCCGGCCACGGCGAGCCGTTTACGGAATTCGCGGCCGCGGTCGAGCGCGCGCTGAAACGGACGGCAGCGTTCGAGGCCGATCCCGCCCGGCTCGCGCGTCATGCGCTCAAGGTCGTGCTGATGTTCGCGTTGCTCGACCGGCAGCGGCTGCCGTTGGCCGAGCTGCCCGCCTATGTGGATCGGGTCGCGATTTATCGAGAATTCAACGCGCGCTTTTTCCGGGAGACGCCCACGGAGCTTAGTCGAAGGCTCGTCAACGATCTCGAAATGGTGGGGGCGGTCCGCCGCGATGAAGGCTTCCTGATTCCCGCTTGACGCACGCCCGCGACTCGGGTGGCAATAACTACTCTTTGTAGGCCTCGATCGGGATTATCAGCTTGATTTCATCGGCCGGGCTCGCGGTGTTGAGGCCGGAGGTCATTCCAAAATCGGAGCGCTTGATTGTCGCCGTCGCCTCGGCGCCGCACATCGGCTTTTTGTTGAACGGATTCTCGCCGCAAGTGAAATTGTCGACCTTGAGGTTGACCGGCTTGGTGACACCCATCATCGTCAGCTCGCCATCCGCTCCGACGACGCGGTCGCCGTCGAACATCACGTTGCTCGACGTGAACGTCATCGTCGGAAATTTCTCCACGTTGAAGAATCGCTCGCCCTTGACGATCGCGTCGAGCCGGGCGTCGAAGGTCTTGACCGACGCCGCATCGATGGTGACATCCACCGAGCCTCTCTTCGTGGCACGATCGAGTGTCACCTTTCCGGTCGCCTTGCCGAAGCTCCCGTGCTGCGTCGACATTCCGATGTGCCGCGCCTCGAACATCGGCTGCGAGTGCACCGGATCGATCATATAAGTCTCCTCGGCAAGCGCGGGTGCGGCGACGATTGCCGCGAGACCCGCAACGAACAGGCGAAAGCTCATGGTGTCCCCTCCTTTTCTTGGGCCTGGTTCGGATTCAAGTCGCGGGCGCCAGCATCATGCGGATGCGCACGACGACTTCGTTGGCGACGGTGTCCGTGTCGGTCCACAGTCCTTCGCCGATCTTGTAGTCGAGGCGTTTCACCGTGAAGATTCCCTCGGCCACGCGATCGCCGCTTGCATCCTTCTTGAGCACGATCGGCACGACGGCGTCCTTGGTGATGCCCTTCATCGAAAGCTTCCCGGCGACGTCGTATTTGTCTCCGCCCAAACTCTTGATCGACGTCGAGATGAAATGCGCGGTCGGAAATTTTGTCGTGTTGAACCAGACCGAACCCTTGGCCTCCGATTCCGAATCTTCGCTCGCGAGGTCGATGCTCGAGAGGTCGATATCGAATTCGGCCTTCGACGTCGCGAGATTGTTCGGCCGAAAAACAATGTCGGCCCTCCACTTCCGAAACCGACCTTCGAAATTGACGCCCATTTGCTTCGACACGAAGCGGATTTCGCTTTTGTCGGCGAGCACGCCGTCGGCGCAGGCCGGGCCTGCTGTGAGCGCGAGCACGCTGAACGCCCAAGTGGACGCACGGAATGCGACGGTCATCTGACGGGGCCTTTGGGCCTGAAGATGGGCAGCATTCGGGACAGGGCGGTGTCGCGGTCGACGAAATGGTGCTTGATCGCAGCCGCAGTATGCACACAGACCAGCAAAAACAGGACCGAGTTCAATGTTACATGCGCGGCCTTGAGCGCGCCGGCCAACGCCTTGTCCTTCGGCACGAGATCGGGAAGTGGGAGGACAGCGAGATAAACGACCTGCACCCCCGTCGCCGAACTGTAGAGCCAGCCCGAGATGGGTATGACAAGTAACAGAATGTAAAACAGCCCCTGCGAGACGGCCGCGGCCCGCCGTTGCCATTCGGGCATGGACACCGGGGACGGATGCGGACGGACCGCGCGCCAAGCGAGCCGCGCGCAGGTCAGGACGAAGACCGTGATGCCGACCCACTTGTGCCAAAGGTACCACTGCAGTTTTTGCGGCGAGATCGGCAGCGCCACCATCGACAACCCCAGCAGGAGATTCGCGACGATCAGGACCGCCGTCGTCCAGTGCAACGTGATCGCCGCGCCGCTGTATTTCTCGCTCACATCCTCCGCCGTCGGTGTCGATCGGTTATCAAGCCGCAAAGTTTAACCAAACAGCGGGTCGGCCAGACTATTCCGTAATGGGCGCGGACCGACCCACGACGGTCAGTGCGCGAGCCCGGCGACGAAAGTCTGCACGCCGTCGAGCAGCATCTGCACGGCGATCGCCGTCAGTACGAGTCCCATCAGCCGCTCGACCGCGATCATCCCGCGCTCGCCCAGCACGCGCTGAAGCTCGTGCGCGGCGAGCATCACAATCGTCGCGACGATCATCGCGGCGGTGAGCGCGCCGACCCAGGCGGGCAAGTGCGCGGGATCGCGCGAGGCCATCAGCATCACCGCAGCGAGCGCCGAAGGGCCCGCGATCGCCGGCACCGCCAGCGGGACGATGAAGGGCTCCACGCCGGGTACGTCGCCGAAAATGCCTTCCGGATGCCGAAACACCATCCGCAGCGCGATCAGGAACAGGATGATCCCGCCGGCGATCGCGAGCGACACTTCGGAGAGCTGCATCCACTTGAGAAACGTGCGCCCGCCCAGCATGAACACGAGCAGGATGAGGTAGGCGGCTATGCATTCGCGAAGCACGACGCGCGGGCGGCGCGCCGGGGGCACGTGCGTCAGCGCTGACACGACCACCGGCACGTTGCCGAACGGGTCGATCACCAGCAGAAGCAGCACGGCAGCGGAAAAAATCTCGGCGATCGGCACCGCGCTCTCCCCCCTCAATGCAGCTTGACGCGCGGCTCGAGACGCCGGCGCAGAAATCGTCCGACGGTGTCGAACGCGACGCGGAGGTAGCCGTAGATCGCGACCTGATGCAGTTTGTAGAGCGACGCGTACATCCAGCGCGCGATCAATCCCTGGACCAGCATGCTGCGGCCGATCAAGCGTCCCATCAGGCTGCCGACGGCGGAGAGCTCGCCCAGCGACACGAGCGAACCGTAATCGCGAAAATGAAATTCGGGCAGCGGCGCACCGGCGATTCGCGCACGCATCGATTTGACGAGCAGCGTCGCCTGCTGATGCGCCGCTTGCGCACGCGGCGGAATCGTCGCCCCGGGACGCCCGGCCTCGGGCCACGGGCAGGCCGCGCAGTCGCCGAATGCGAACACGTCCGTGTCGCGCGTCGTCTGGAGTGTCAGGCGAACGACGAGCTGGTGGCTGCGATTGACTTCCAATCGGTCGAGATTATCGAGCCATATCGGCGCTTGAATGCCCGCCGCCCAAACGACGAGATCGCCCGGATGGAACGCGCCGGCGGCGGTGCGCACGCCATCGCGGACGACTTCGGACACGCGCTCGTTCGCCCGAACGTCGACGCGCAACGCGCGCAGCAATTCCGTCACCGCCTCGGCCACTTTTTCGGACAACAGCGGCAGGATCCGCGGCGAAGCTTCGAGCAGCGTTAACCGAATGTCCTGTCCGGTATCCAAATGGGCGAGACCGTAGCCGGCGTGCGCACGCGTCGTTTGTCGGATTTCGGCCGCGAGCTCGACGCCGGTCGCGCCGGCACCGATGATGACGATGTTCACGACCGGCGTTCCGCCGGACGCCGCACGTGAGTCGGCGCGAACGCACACCGCGAGCAGCAACCGGTGAAAGCGCTCGGCGTCGTCCG
>CATPAO010000202.1 GCA_955652025.1 Casimicrobiaceae bacterium | reverse complement strand
GTCGCCATGCTCACGTGGTCTTCCTGGTTGGCGGACGTCGGCAGCGAATCGACCGAATGCGGGTGCGCGAGCGCTTTGTTCTCCGACGCCAGCGCCGCCGCGGTCACTTGCGCGATCATGAAGCCGGAATTGACGCCGCCATCCTCGACCAGAAACGGCGGCAGACCCGACAAGTGCGTGTCCATCATCAGCGCGATGCGGCGTTCCGACAACGCGCCGATTTCCGCGATCGCGAGCGCGAGATTGTCGGCGGCGAAGGCAACGGGCTCGGCGTGGAAATTGCCGCCGGAAAGCACTTCAGCGCCGCCCTCTGTCGTGAAAACCAACGGATTATCGGAGACCGCGTTCGCCTCGGTCAGCAGGATCCCCGCGGCATGACGGATCTGATCGAGGCACGCGCCCATCACCTGCGGTTGGCAGCGCAGGCTGTACGGGTCCTGCACGCGCGGACAATCCTGATGCGACGCGCGAATCGCGCTGCCGGCCAACAGGTCGCGATATACGGTTGCGGCATCGACCTGGCCGCGATGGCCTCGTACCGCGTGGATGCGCGCGTCGAACGGCGTGTCGCTGGCAAGACATGCGTCGACGGCGAGCGCGCCGGACACGAACGCCGCGGCGAGCGCGCGCTCGGTCGCGAACAGCGCGGCAAGCGCAAGCGCCGTGGACACTTGCGTGCCGTTCAGAAGGGCAAGCCCTTCCTTCGGGCCGAGAACGAGCGGCGGCACGCTCGCCGCAGCGAGCGCGTCGGCGCCTTTCAGCACGCGTCCGCCAAAACGTGCCGTGCCCTCGCCAATCAATACCGCGGACAGGTGCGCGAGCGGCGCCAGGTCGCCCGAGGCGCCCACCGAGCCTTGCGACGGAATGCACGGCATGACCCCGGCGTTGTGGATCCGGGTCAGCGTTTCGATCACCTCCCAGCGAATGCCCGAATGTCCACGCGCGAGTGCTGCGACCTTGAGCGCGATGACAAGTCGCACGACGGCGTCCTCGAGCAGCGGTCCGGTTCCCGCCGCGTGCGATAGCACCAAGGCGCGCTGCAATTCGGTGAGCCGCGCACTCTCGATCCGCGTCCGCGCAAGCAAGCCGAACCCGGTGTTGACGCCGTAGACAACGCGGTGCTCGTCGAGCACGCGGACGATCGCCGCAGCCGCCGCGTCGACTCCCGTTCGCGCCGCCGCGTCGATCGCGATATCTTGCGGTGCCGACCACAAACGGCGGAGCGCATTGAGCGTCACGTGCCCGGGACGAAGCGAGACGGTGGTCATCGTGGATTGCGCAAGCTCTTCGGCGCAAGGACGCGCCGGCGGAATGTTAGCCGATTGGCGTAAATACAGGGCCCACGCACCGACGCTCTCATGTTATGTTTACTCTTTTGCGCGGATTTCGCGCACATTCCCGCAAGACGTAACCCTTTGTTGCAATGTCCTGGCCCGCGGCGCGCGCCAAAATGGGCCGGCCCGAGGCAGAATTCTCGCCTATTGCAGGCGACAGGGCACCAACCATCGGCCCTGCCCTAACTCGAACCCCGAATCTCCATGAGTCTTCTGCGTTACGCGCGACCCCGATATGCCACGCTCTTCGCGTTGGTGTCGATCCTGCTGCCCATCGTGCTGGTGGGTTGCAATCTGAAAAGCGGTGGTTTCGTCATTTCGAAGCCGGCGCACGTCCGTTTTTTCAATGCACTGGTCGACGGCGGCGCGTTGAACGTCACGATCGGCAACCAGTCGCCGGTGACGGGCCTGCCGTTCGAGGGCCTCACGACGTATCAGGACATCACGTCAGGCAACCAGGAAGTCAAGATCAGCGTCGGGGGCGGCGTGTCCACGATCGTCGATACGACGACGCTATTCACCGACGACGCGTTCTCCACGTACCTCATTTACGGAACGTCGGCCGGGCCATCGGCCGTGCTGATGTCGGACACCGTTGTCAACCCGCCCGGCAGCGGGCAATTCACCCTGCGCGCGATCAATGCCGCGTTCTCGAGCTCGGGACTCGACGTCTATGTCACGAACCCCGGCGCGTCGCTCGACAGCATGTCACCGAACGTGAGCAACCTCGGCTACGGAGGCCAGTCGGCGTTTCTGCTGTTCAACGCGGGCAGTTATCAGGTACGGATGACGCTGCCGAACAGTAAGCAAGTGATCTACGACGCCGGAACGCAGACGTTCGCCGAACGAACCTCCTATCAGATCGTCGGCTACACCAAGGGCAGCGGCACGCTCGTCAATGGCGCGTTCCTGGCCCTCGATGCGACCGGCACCGGCAGCGTGGTGAACAACGCGATCGCCCAATTCAAGCTGATTCACGCCGCACCCGGCACGGCCGCGATCAACGCGTTTGTGAATGGCATCGCACAATTCATCAACGTCCCGTACGGGGCCTCATCCAGCTACGAGACGGTCGCCGCAGGCCCGCACACGCTGACGGTGGATACGGTCACGTCGCCTGGAGCGCCGATCGCGAGCGCAGCGCCGAACTTCGCGGCGTCGACCGATACGTCGATCGTGGTGACCGGCCTTCCCGGCGCGCAGACCGCGCTGGTGCTCGCCGACGACAATCTGCCCGGCACGACGGGCAACGCACGCGTGCGCTTCGTCAACGTCGCACCCGATGTCGCCGCCACGGACGTGCTGGTCAATTTCGCGAAGCAAGTGGTCGGACTTCCCCTCAATACCGCGTCCAGCTACAGAGAGCTCGCCGAAAATACCTATGCAATCAGTTTTCAACTGACGGGCACGCAAACTTCGCTCGTGAATCTGCCTGCCGTCGCGCTGACCGCGGGTCGTACCTATTCGCTCTACCTGGTCGGAGCGTCGGGATCCTACGGCGGCACGCTCACCGCGGACCGTTGAGTCGAACGCTGCTCCCCGCATCCGGCACCTGCCACGCATCCCACGGAAATCATCACCGCCTTCGGAGCCTTTCCATGCCGCTACGCCAAATTCTGCGCTTCGCTTTCGTGTGCCTTGCCGTCCTCGCGATCTCCGGTTGCGGCAAGAGCAGTAACTCGGGGGGAGCGCAGGTTCGCTTCATGAACGCGCTCGTCGACGGTGGCGCGATCAACGTCACCGTCGGCAGCAAATCCTCTGCGACCGGCCTGGCCTTCGAGGGCCTGACGACGTATCAGAACGTCGACTCCGGCAGCCAGGAATTCAAGGTCAGCGTCGCAGGCGGGACGTCGACGATCATCGACACCACGGTCAGCCTCAACAACTCGACTTATACGTACCTCGTGTACGGGACGGCGTCCGCGCCCACGGCGCTCCTGCTGTCCGACACGATCAGCACCACGCCGGCGAGCGGCTTGTTCGGACTCCGCGTCATCAACGCGGCATTCGGCACCGCCAGCCTCGACGTCTATGTGACGAGCCCCGGCGCGTCGCTCGATACCGCGTCGCCCAACATCAGCAACATCCTCGTGAGCGCCGCGTCCGCATTCGTTCAACTGGCGCCGGGCTCGCTCCAGGTGCGGCTGACGCTTCACAACAGCAAGCAGGTGATCTACGACACGGGCGCGCAGACCTTCGCCAATCAAGTGTCGTACCAGATCGTCGCGTACACCAAGGGGAGCGGCACGCTCGTGAACGGCGCGCTGCTCAACCTCGATTCGACCGGCACCGGCAGCGTGGTGAATAGCGGAATCGCGCAGTTCAAGCTCATTCATGCAGCACCGGGAACCGCAGGCATCAACGCCTTTGTCGGCGGGACCAACATCTTCGCCAATGTGCCTTACCAGGGTGCGTCGAGCTACGCTCAATTGACGGCGGGGACGCATACGGTGACCGTCGAATCGGTCACGGCGCCGGGCGCCCCGATCGCCACGGTGGCACCGCCGTTCGCGCCGGCAACCGATACGTCCGTCGTTGTCACCGGCACCCCCGGCGCACAGACGGCAATAGCGCTCGCCGACAACAATTTGCCGGGCACGACGGGAACCGTGCGCGTTCGCTTCGTCAACGTCGCGACCGACGTCGGCGCAGTGGACGTGCTGGTCAACTTTGCCAAGAAAGTGTCGAACCTTCCCGCTCGCGCGCCGTCCGATTATGTCCCACTGGTGTTCGACACCTACGCGATCAATTTCGATCTCGCGGGAACGACGACACCGGTCTTGAGTCTGCCGACCGTCGCGTTGACGACCGGTCAAAGCTATACGCTCTATCTCGTCGGCAGCAGCGGCGCTTACGCGGGCGTTCTCACGCGCGACGATTAGAGGACGACCCCCACGCTCACTGCGTTCGCTGCCCCCAAGGGGGAGCAAGCCTCCCATGGGGCGGCCGGGCGGGAGGCTAGCGGTCGCGCCAAAGACGAAGGGATCGGCGGCGCGGTCGCCGCGGAGGAACGCCGCCGATCGCGCTGCAGTCGACGGGCATCCGCGCGCGCCGATGAGGCGGGGCGAGAACGCTTGCGCCCCTGTAATGCGGCCATGAACAGTGGCGCGCCGATTTCGCCAGGGACCGATCGCGCAGCGGCGCCCGTGCACACGCCGATGATGCAGCAGTAGGTTCTACGACGAGAAAACACTGGCAGCAGCGGTGAACCTATACTGCACGCTACACCGGTAGCATTTTCCTGGGAGCCGCTTGGGCATGGCGACGATGCGCCGGCGGCCCACAGCAAGGGACAATGCAGGCCTAGCGACACGGGTCACGCAATGCAGCCGGATCGGTGCGCGGTTGCTTGTGCCTGACAGGCAAGCGTACCGTCGGTCCGCCGGTCGGCTGCCACAGAAGAGTGGACCCAAATCAGGCAATAGGAGGAGGAAAACCATGAGGAGGACGCTTCTGCTTCTCGGTGTCGGTCTCGCCGGTATAGCCGTCGGGGTCCTTGGAGCCACATACGTTGCCGCTCAAGGTGCGGCGCAAGTCACCCGAACAGAGCTATTGAGGAAACCTGTCTCTGGGGTGGAGGGAAAGGAGTTCGTCGTGTTCGTCGCCGATCTTCCGCCCGGTGCCGTCGCTGGCCGACACTTCCATCCCGGCGATGAGGCCATCTACATGCTGCAGGGAGCGCTTCTGTTCGAGCCGGACGGCGGGCCGCCCTTCGAATTGAAGGCGGGCCAGATAGTCTTCAATCCCGCCAAGCACATTCACAAGGCCACAAACGCGAGTTCATCCGAAGCTGCGAAGGTTCTCAACTGTATGTTGGCTGAAAAGGGCCAGCCGCTTGCGGCCCCAGTGCCTTGATGCGGCGTGAGGTCCCTGACCAGGGCCGCGTGGCAGCGCTGGCACTGACGATGGGTCCGAAATCATCGTTTGACAGTCGAACGGTCCACCGCGGAGCGGCCCCCTCAATGTGAAGGTCGAGGCGCTATGAGCGCTTGTGGCGAACTGGGACCGTCAAGCGCGAAGGATCGGGGCGTGGCTGGAGCGAAGGTTCGGCGCCTGTCTGCTATGCCTTACCGCAGCTGCCTTTGCCACGGCGACGGTGCATGCCGATAACTTTCAGACGGCCGTTGCGTACTGAGCTCTGAGTTTCGGGGTGGCGGGCGGCCGAGGTCGGATCAACGGTAGGCCGGCTCTCGCTACCGCAGATTCAGTCACCACGGCGCAACTTCACGCGGTCGCGAAGTGGAATGGTATGCGTTTTCGGCAGAAATACAAGTGTCAGCACTGCGGACGACTGAGGAGCCTCGGTTCAATAGTTTTGTTTGACTCGACGCTCCTATGATCGTTGACACCCTTGGCGCACGTAAACTCCACTTTTCTATATCATGCTGCTGACGTAACTCAAGATATTCAAGGAGACGAAAGTGCGGAATCGGCCTGGCGGTATCGCAGTTAGCCTCGCGGCGGCTGTTTTGATGATGTTCTCAGCGCCGACGTTGCCGGCCGATTCGCTCAAGATCGGCCTGGTCGCCCCGCTCACCGGTCCCGGGGCGGAATCTGGCCGATTCCAGATCCAGGGAGCCAAACTCGCGGTCGAGGAGGTTAACAAGGCGGGAGGCGTGCTCGGGCGGCAGATCGAATTGCTGATCGAGGACGATCAGACGACGAATCCCGGAGCGGTGCTTGCGTTCAGCAAGCTAGCAGGAGACAAGGATATTCCGGCGTTCATCGGTTCGATCCGCAGCACGCAGGTCCACGCCATGGCGCCAGATATCATGAAAGCGGGTAAACCGGTCATGATCGGCGGCACCGACCCGCAACTCACACGGATCGGCAATCCGTGGCTGTTCCGTTTCCGTCCAAACGACATTTATTCGGCGCGCGTGATCGCCGATTTCGGAGTCAATGCACTCAAGCTCCGCAAGTGGGCGATCGTGCACTCGACCGATGCATTTGGCACCAACGGGATGAAGAATCTGACCGAGGAACTCAAGAAAAGGGACGTTACCCCGGTTCTTGTCCAAGGCTATACCAACAATTCCCAAGACTTCACGCCTGTCGCGCTGGCGGTAAAGCAGTCGGGCGCGGATGTCATGGGCACCTACATGACATTCGAGCCCGATCAAGGGATCTTCGCCAAGCAACTGCGCCAACTCGGTGTAAGTATCTCGTGGGTTGGATCGCCCACGACCGTCACTGGCACAGCACTGAAGTTGGCGGGCCCAGCACTGTATGGGAGCTACGCCGTGGTGGACTTCAACCGCGACTCCAGTCCCGAGGCCAAGAGTTTCGCGACCAAATTCGAAGCAGCATATAAAGCCGTGCCGGACGTCTTCGCGTCCTGGTCCTATGATGCAGTCAACGTTCTCGCGCTCGCCATCAATAAAGCGAAGAGCTTGGACCCCCAGGCGATCCGGACTGCGATCCTTGCCGTGAAGGGTTACAAGGGCGCCGAAGGAACGTACAACTTCGACCAGAACGGTGATGGCCTGCATGGCTACAACATCGTCAAGAACGAGGACGGCAAGATCGTCTTCAACAAGCACATCGATTTCGACGATTAGCTTTTAGCGCTTGTGGGGCGCTTCGCCGGACCCTTATCGAGTCGCTTGTGGGAATTGCACTCCAACTTCTTTTCACCGGTCTTGGCGTGGGCAGCATCTATGCCCTCGTCGCCCTTGGCTTCGTTCTCATCTATCGCGCGACGAACGCCGTCAATTTCGCCCAAGGCGATTTTGCAATGCTGGGCGCGTTTTTGATGGTTATCTTATGCATTGACCTGGGTGTTCCTTATTGGCTTGGCATACTCATAACCGTCGTCGCCATGATGTTTATAGGCGCCTTATTCAATCTTGGCGTTTACTACCCGTTGCGCCACCGCAGCTTCCTGCCGGTGATTATCAGCACGATCGGGGCATCCATCCTGTTGGAAAACGGCGTGCTCGCCACTTACGGTCCGCGGCCGCAGAGCCTTCCCGGCGTATTTGCGAGCCAGGGTTTCAGTCTCGGACCGGTGTTCTTCGATAGCCAATACCTAGTGATCCTTGCTGTCAGCTTGGTGATGTTCGTCCTTCAATACTTACTTTTCGAGCGCACACTGATCGGCAAGAAGATGCAGGCTACTTCACAGGACAAGGAGATGGCCAGTCTCCTGGGCATACCCGTCGCACTCATGATCATGCTGACCTTCGTCTATAGCGCCACGCTAGGGGGGATTGCCGGGATATTGGTCGCGCCGATCCTGTTCGTCTCGGTGAGCATGGGCTCGACCATCGCGCTCAAAGCGTTCGCAGCGAGCATTGTCGGAGGCTTTGGCAACGTCATGGGCGCGATCGTCGGCGGACTCACCCTCGGCGTGGTCGAAACGTTCGGCGCCGCCTACGTCTCCGTGCCGTACAAAGATGCTTTCGCGTTCTTAGTCCTATTCGTATTCCTGCTTTTCAGGCCACAGGGCATGTTCGGCGAAAAAATTTCAGAGAAGGCGTGAGCGCCGCGGATTCCGTCTTGGTTTCCGGCACGGGCGGGGGTTTCAGCAAGGATGCCCTGGCGGCACTGGCATTTGCGGTAGCCGCTGCAGTAACGGCTGCAATTCCCCTGTTGCTCTCCATGCCCGCATACTCCCTCAATTTATTGATGCAGGCTTCGACCTACGCGATCGCGGTGTTCGGCCTCACGATTGTGCTTGGATATGCGGGCCAGATAAACCTTGCCCAGGCGGCGTTTTTCGGGCTCGGTGCTTATAGCGTAGCGCTGGGAACGGCAGTGTTCGGGTTGTCCTTCTGGCTCTCGCTCATGCTCGGTGTATTGGTGGCTGCGGTGGCGGGCGCTGCCCTCGGCCTGACCTCGTTACGGCTCGGCGGCCACTACTTGGCGATGGTGACGATCAGCTTTCAGACCATTCTCGCCCTGGTGCTTACCAACTGGATATCGCTTACCAAGGGACCGGACGGTGTAACCGGAATCAAGCGTCCGAGGATGTTTGATTACACCCTCAGCGACAGCAGTGTCTATCTCGCGCTATGCATCGTTGCGCTCTGTCTCGTCGGTTTTCTCGTCTGGCGCCTTGGGCATACCAGGTTGGGCCGCTCGATGAAGGCAGTCCGTGACAACGAACTCGCGGCCGGCGTTGTCGGCGTCAACACCTATCGCACCAAGGTTACGGCATTTACGCTTTCCGCCGTCCTCGGCGGTTTCGGAGGCGGCCTTTTTGCCGGCGGATTTTCCTACATCAGCCCCGACCAATTCAGCTTTAGCGAGTCCGTCGTGTTCCTCACCATGGCGCTCCTTGGCGGCGTGGGCTCGCCGTTCGGCGCGGCGCTGGGCACCGGACTCCTTATCTTGCTACCGGAATGGTTGCGCTTCCTGAAGGTGGTCTACCTCGCCGTCTATGGCTTCGCCGTAATACTTATCATGGTCTTTATGCCAGATGGCGTTTGGGGATTTTTTATTAGGTTGTGGCGCCGTTTGCATCGCGTGCAGCCGCCTCCAGCAATCGCTGTTCCGCCACTTCCGCTTACGATGCAGGTGGGGCGCGAGGATGGGTCAAGCATCCTTTCCCTGCGGGGACTTTCGAAGTATTTCGGCGGTCTCAAGGCGGTGGACGGGGTTGACCTCGAGATCCGCCGCAATACCGTGCATGCGCTGATCGGTCCCAACGGCTCGGGCAAGACGACACTCCTTAACGTGCTCAGCGGCATTTACTCGCCCACTAAAGGCGACATCCTGCTCGATGGCGTTCCCGTGGGCCAACTGAAACCGCATCTGCGGGCGGCCCGCGGATTGGGGCGAACTTTCCAAAACATTCGGCTGTTCACTGCGATGAGTGTCCTCGACAATGTGGTCGTCGGTGCGCAGGGATCGGGAAACCACGTACCCGCTGGCGGAACCGGGCTGCAGGGCCTGGCGCTCGCCGCCCTCGGCTTCGTCGGGCTGGCGGAGCGCTCGGGCGAATATCCGCAAAGCTTGTCGTACGGCCACCAACGGCTTGCCGAGATCGCTCGCGCACTTGCCGGCAACCCACGACTGCTGCTCCTGGACGAACCAGGCGCCGGACTGAACCAAGTGGAAAAGCACGAACTTGTCGGCCTCCTGAAGCGGCTGAAGGGCCACGGACTAACCATCTTTATCATCGACCACGACATGAACTTGGTCGAGAAGGTCGCAGATCACATTACTGTGCTCAACTTTGGTCGACGCATCGCAGATGGGCCGCCAGCGGATGTGCTACGCCACCCTGAAGTCATATCGGCCTATCTCGGAACGGTGGAACTGCGTGCCACTCCTTGAGCTTCAGAATATTGTTGCCGCGTATGACAAGGTCGAAGCCCTGCGCGGCGTTTCGTTGCGGGTTGAAGAGGGCCAGATCGTGGCTCTTCTCGGCGCCAACGGTGCGGGCAAGAGTACGACTCTACGTACGATCTCGGGATTGGTGCGGCCTCAGTCGGGGTCGCTCACGTTTGCCGGCGAGTCGCTTAGCGGGCAATCGCCCGAAACCATCGTGCGGCACGGCATCGCCCACGTGCCGGAAGGACGGCGTATCTTC
>CATPAO010000201.1 GCA_955652025.1 Casimicrobiaceae bacterium | reverse complement strand
GCCGTCGGGGGTGATGATGAAACCCGACCCCGATCCTTCGCGTGCGCCGCGGGCCGCCTTGGCACGCTCGACGCGCACGTGGGCCACCGCAGGTGCGACCGTGGCGACCGCCGCGGTCACGGCCGCCGAGTAGGCATCGAGTAATTCCGCGTCGGGTGCGGCCGCGGGCGGCGCTACCGGCACCGGTGGAAGATCGAGTGGAGGCATGTGATGCCAGATGACGCCGGCGGACCGTCATTTCAACCCGTCCTGGCCGCCGTGCGCCGATACCGCTTCGCTCAGAGAAACAAGTCGGGCAGCAAGTCCGCTTCGGTGGCGCCTTCGTGGCGATACGGCGCGAAATCGTACACGCCCGACGCGCGCAGCACGTCGTCGTCGAGATAGAAATGGCCGGTGAAGCTCCGCGACGGACGCGTCAGAATCACGTGAGCGGCGTCGGCGACGATCGATGGCGACCGCGTTTGCCGACGTCGCTCGGCGTCGAACCCGGGGAGCGCCTGCAACGCGGCGGTATCGATGATCGTGCGCGGCCACAGCGCATTGACGGCGATGCCGTCGGCGCGAAATTCCTCCGCCATGCCGAGCACGCACAGACTCATCCCGTATTTCGCGATCGTGTACGCGACGTGCGGCGCGAACCAGCGCGGGTCGAGATTGAGCGGCGGCGAGATCATCAGCACGTGCGGATTCGCGGCAAGTGTCAGATGCGGCAGGCATTGCTGCGTGCAGAGGTAGGTGCCGCGCGTGTTGACTTGATGCATCAGGTCGAAGCGCTTCATCGGCGTCGCGGGCGTTGGCGTCAGGCTGATCGCGCTGGCATTGTTCACCAGGATGTCGATACCGCCGAACGCCTCGACGGTGCGCGCCACGGCGGTCGCGACCTGCGCTTCTTCGCGGATGTCGACGGCGAGCGGCAACCCGCGTCCGCCGGCCGCGTCGATCGCTTCCGCGGCGCTGAAGATCGTGCCGGGGAGCTTCGGGTGCGGGTCGGTCGTCTTGGCGGCGATCGCGACGTTCGCGCCGTCCGCCGCCGCTCGCAACGCGATCGCGAGGCCGATGCCGCGGCTTCCGCCGCTGATGAACAGCGTCTTGCCGCGCAACGTCGCGATGCCGCCGGCAGTCACAGCGCCCCCTCGGCGCGCAAGCGCGCGATGGTCGCGGCGTCGTAGCCGAGCTCGCGCAAAATCGCATCGGTGTGCTGGCCGAGCGCGGGTACCGCGTCCATTCGTGGCGTCACGCAGTCCGGCAGCGCGGGCGGCAGCAACGCGGCGATGGGGCCGGCGGGTGTCGCGACTTCGGTCCAGCGGCCGCGTGCCTTGAGCTGCCGGTGCTCCCACACGTCGTGCATGTCGTTCATCCTCGCGTTGGCAATTTGCGCGGCGTCAAGCCGCGCGATCACCTCTTCCGATCGCAATGCCGCGAATACATCGACGATGACGGCCCGCAGCGCTTCGCGCGCCGCCGTACGTTTCGAGTTGGAGGAAAAGCGCGGGTCGGTCTCGAGCGCAGCATCGTGCAGCACCTTTTCGCAGAATACGCCCCATTCGCGCTCGTTCTGCAATCCGAGCATGACGATCTTGCCGTCACCGGCCGGGAACGGCCCGTACGGATAGATCGTCGCGTGCGCAGCACCGGTGCGCGGCGGCGGCGGCGCGCCTTCGTGCGCGTAATACAGCGGATAGCTCATCCACTCGACCATCGTTTCGAGCAGCGCGACGTCGATCCGGCAGCCGCGGCCCGTGCGGCCGCGCGCGATCAACGCGGCGAGAATGCTGCTGTAAGCATACATGCCCGCCGAAATGTCGGCGATCGAGCAACCGGCTTTCGCCGGATCGTCCGGCGTGCCGGTGATCGAAAGAAACCCTGATTCGCTCTGGATCAGCAAATCGTAGGCTTTCTTGTCGCGGTACGGCCCCGCGTCGCCGTAGCCGGAAATGTCGCAGACGATGAGACGCGGATGAGCGGGCGCGAGCATGTCGTAGGAAAGGCCAAGCCGTGCCGCCGCGCCGGGCGCCAGGTTCTGCACGAGAATGTCTGCTTTTTCCAGCAGCTTGTGCAATACACCCTGCGCCGCAGGATGCTTGACGTCGAGCGTGACGCTTTCTTTCGAGCGATTGGTCCACACGAAATGCGATGCGAGCCCACGAACGCGCTCGTCGTAGCCGCGCGCGAAGTCGCCGCTGCCCGGCCGCTCGATCTTGATCACGCGTGCGCCCAGGTCGGCCAACTGTCGCGTGCAAAACGGCGCGGCGATCGCGTGCTCGAGCGCCACGACGGTCGTGCCTTCGAGCGGACGGATTCCTCCCTCCTCGGGGGAGTAATTCGCGCCTTGGGGCGGCCCCGCGGCGCTCATCAAAACGATCGCGGCATGCCGAGCACGTGCTCGGCGACATACGACAGAATGAGATTCGTCGAGATCGGCGCCACTTGATACAGGCGCGTTTCGCGGAATTTTCGCTCGATGTCGTACTCGCTCGCAAAGCCGAAGCCGCCGTAGGTTTGCAGGCACGCGTTCGCCGCCTCCCACGATGCCTTCGCCGCCAGGTATTTCGCCATGTTGGCCTCGGCGCCGCAAGGTTGGCTCGCGTCGAACAGCTCGCAGGCGCGAAAGCGCATCAGGTTCGCCGCCTCGATTTCGATATAGGCCTCGGCGATCGGAAACTGGACGCCCTGGTTCTTGCCGATCGGACGGTCGAACACGATACGCTCGTTCGCGTATTTCGCCGCGCGATCGATAAACCAGTAACCGTCGCCGATGCATTCGGCGGCGATCAACGTCCGCTCGGCATTGAGGCCGTCCAGAATGTATTTGAAGCCCTTCCCTTCCTCGCCGATCAGGTTCTCGGCCGGAATAGCGAGATTCTCGAAGAACAGCTCGTTCGTTTCGTGGTTCACCATGTTGGCGATCGGCCGCACCGTCATGCCCTTCCCGGTCGCTTCGTGCAGATCGACGATGAAAATCGACATGCCGTCGGATTTGCGCTTGACCTCGGCGATCGGCGTCGTGCGCGCCAACAGGATCATCAGGTCCGAATGCTGGACGCGCGATATCCATACCTTTTGTCCATTGACGATATAGCGATCGCCCTTCTTTACTGCCGTCGTGTTGAGCTTCGTCGTGTCAGTGCCGGTCGACGGCTCCGTCACGCCCATCGACTGCAGTCGCAACGTCCCGGCCGCGATGCCCGGCAGAAGCCTGCGCTTTTGGGCATCGGAACCGTGCCGCAACAGCGTCCCCATGTTGTACATCTGGCCGTGACACGCGCCCGAGTTGCCGCCGCAGCGATTGATCTCCTCCATGATGACCGACGCATCGGCAAGCCCGAGCCCCGGTCCGCCGTATTCCTGCGGGATGAGCGCGGCGAGCCAGCCCGCTTTCGTCAGCGCGTCGACGAACGCTTCGGGATAACCGCGTGCGGCATCGATCCGGCGGAAATACGCGTCGGGAAATTCCGCGCACAGCGCGCGCACACCGTCGCGGATGTCCTGGTAGCGGTCGGGCGATTGAGGCATGGTCATCGGAGCGTCGTCGGCGTCGGCCGTCACGCGATCGACGCCGTGGCTTCCATGCACAATCGTCCGTCCGTGTCCTTCACCCACAGCGCGACGACAAGCCCGTCGGGTTCGGGGCGGCCGCAAACGGCAAACGGCGCAGTGTCGAACACCGGTCGAATCGCGCGGAATTCGAATCGCGTCACGGAGGCCCGCGGCCGCTGCCGCAACAACAGATCGAGCAACAGCGTCGCCAGCAGCGGTCCATGCACGACGAGCCCCGGATAGCCTTCGACGGCAGTGACATACGGGTGATCGTAGTGGATGCGATGGCTGTTGAACGTCAGCGCGGAATAACGAAACAACAGCACGGGATCCGGACGAATCTCCCGTGTCCACGCGTGATCGGGCGGCGCCATCTTCGGCGGCGGCGCGCTCTCGCCGGGTCGCGGCAGGTCGCGGTACACGATGTCGTGCTCGTCGACCAGCAACGGTCCGCGCGCGTTGGCGATTTCGTGCCGCACGTTGACAAAAACGAGCGTTCCGCTGCTGCCCTCTTTCGCGCTGACGCCGACGATCCTGGAAACACGATGAATGGCGTCGCCCACGCAAAGCGGAGCAAAGAATTCCATCCGGCTGCCGGCCCACATCCGTCGCGGCAGCGGCACCGGCGGCAAGAATCCGCCGCGCTTCGGATGCCCGTCCGGACCGGTGTCGGAGAGCGGACCCATCGACAGAAAATACAACCAGTGCCATGGCGGCGGGAGCGGGTCTCCCGGCGCAAACACGCTTTCGCGATCGAGCGTCGCGGCGAGCGCGCGCGCCGGCGCCGGAGCGACGACGTCGTCGGCGTTGCCCGTCCGGCCGATCCAGTCACGCCATGCGTCGATCGATAACACGATGTCTAGGCCTTCGTCGGCAGCCGCACGTCGCGAAAGACGACGACGTGTCCCTGCCGCTCGCCACGCTCGTCGACGATCGGCGCCACGGTGCCGTCCACTCGATGCTCGCCACCCTTGCGATCGACGAGCACGAAGTTCGGCGAGCCGATTCGCGTCAGCGCGCCCTCCTCGCATATCACGGTCGCACGTTCTCCGGAGTGCGCATCGATCAACTCCACGACCTTTTCCATCGCGGCGCCTTGGGCGTCACGTAACCGCCATCCCGTCAATCGCTCGGCGGCGGGGTTGAGGAACGCGACGGCGCCGTTCGCATCGGTGGTGATCACCGCGTCGCCGATCGACTCGAGCGTGACGCGGACACGGTCTCGTTCGAGGCGCAACTCGGCCTCGATCGACTGCAACTCGGCGTTCCGCACCTCGGACTCGGCCGACAGTCGGTCCGCTTCCGCGGCCGTCGCGCGCATCGCCGCCGCGATGCCGCCGATCGCAAGCGCCGTGGCGGCGAAGATGCCGAGGGCGACCACGTTGGCGAGCTGGTTGGGCGGCAGATCGCCGTCGCCGTGCAGTTGCCAGCGCCACGCGATGGCGATTCCCAACGCGGTCGCGAGCGCCGAGGGACCGAATCCCCCGATCCATGCGGCGACCGCAACCGCCAGAAAGAACGTAATGAACGGCACCGCCTCGCCAAGCACCGGATTGAGCGCAAAGCGCGCCAACGCGGCGATCACCACGGCCACGACGGCAGCGAGGTAGCTCGCCGCGACCGACCAGCCTTCGAACATGCCGCGATACATCAATTTCGGCAGCGCCGGCGCGGATGTCGACGCGCCCGGCGTTGCTTCGGCCAACGTCAACGGGTCGAGCATCCACGCGAGCGTAAGGGCCGCCAGCGATGGGAGCCCGAAGCCGAGCGCGGCGATGAGTACGGCGGTGCGAAAATCATCGACCCCGCGTGTCCACCACAGGGCCCAGACGACGATCACGATACCGAGAACGAGAGCGCCGGCGCCGATCCAGTTGAGCGACCGGGTGATCCGCTGCACGTCGGCGTGGAAAGCCATGGCGGCCCTAAGGTTTCGGCAAAATTACGAACGCGCCGTGGAAAAAAAATTACGCGGCCGATCGGCGCGCTGGTTCTAGCAACTTCAAGCGGTTAGCTTCGAACCTACGGCCCTCGCTCCCGCGCGTAGGACCGGAGATGGGCGATTTTCCTACAAATCGCCGGCGCGCGCGCCGATTCCGTTGTCGTCGGCGGCGGCCGAGCATTGGTCGGGCCGGCGCGGTCGAAGCGTCGGAACCTCAACTCCAAGGAGCCTATTGCATGAGCAAGCAACCGTCATCCGACGACAGGAAGCAGGACATGTCGAAATCGAAGCAGCAGACCCAGCAGGAAAGCCATCGCGACCCCAATCGCCAGCCCCAGGGTGGCGATCGCGGCGGCGCGGAGAAGCAGCAGTCGGGCGGATCGATGC
>CATPAO010000200.1 GCA_955652025.1 Casimicrobiaceae bacterium | reverse complement strand
CCGTCAGCATGTCGATGGCCGCTTCCCACTCGATTTCGACGAACTCGCCGGACCCGCGCTCGCTGCCCGGCTTGCGCAAAAGCGGCTTCGTCAGTTTCGCCGGCGAATTCTGCTTCATGATGCCGGCGGAACCCTTCGCGCACAGCACCCCCTGATTGACCGGATGGTTCGGATTGCCCTGAATGAAGCGGATCCGATTGTCCTCGAGCGTGACCTTGATCCCGCAGCGGCACGCGCACATGTAGCACGTCGAGTATTCGATGCGAACGTCGACGGCCGGCGCGCGAGGTAGCAGGCGATTTTCGGCGCGAATGGTCATGCGAAGT
The DNA here is from genome assembly GCA_955652025.1 of Casimicrobiaceae bacterium. Classification (GTDB taxonomy): domain Bacteria; phylum Pseudomonadota; class Gammaproteobacteria; order Burkholderiales; family Casimicrobiaceae; genus VBCG01. The sequence goes on along the minus strand of CATPAO010000200.1, from coordinate 4,481 downwards.
ATTCGATCAGCTTCAACCGCTGAACCTTCCCCGACGCTCCCTTCGGCAGCGCGGCGACGAAGCGCAAATATTTGGGCGTCTTGTAGCGGCCGAGCAAGCGCTCGCAATGCGCGCGGAGCTCGTCCTCCGACAGCTCGCATTCGGGCTTCACGACCACGCACGCCATGATCTCTTGGCCGAAATTCGCGTCGGGAACCCCGACCGCGGCGCCCTCGAGCACCGCGGGATGGCAAAGCAATGCTTCGTCGATTTCGCGCGGCGCGATGTTTTCGCCTCCCTTGATGATCAGTTCCTTCCGGCGGCCGGTGACGAAATAGAAGCCGTCCGCGTCGCGGTAGCCGAGGTCACCGGTGGCAAACCAGCCGTCCGCGTTGACCGCACCCGCCGTATCGTCGGGCGCGCGGTAGTAACCGAGCATCACGTTGGCGCCACGGATCTCGATCTCTCCCCGGGCGTCGTCAGCCAATACGCTTCCGTCCGGCGCCACGACGCGCGCCTCGACGGCCAGCGGGCGCCCGGCGCTACCGATGCGGCGCAGGCGCGAATCGAGCGGATTGGCGAACGCGACCGATGCGCACTCGGTCAGACCCATCGCCTCCAATACCGCGATGCCGAAGCGCCGTTCGAAGTCGCGATGCTGATCGGGAGGAAGCGGTGCGGAAGCCGATCGAGCGAAGCGCACGCCGCGACACGCTTCTGCCTGACCCACCGTCGGTGCGGGTGCCGCGAGCAGGTAGGCGATGATCGTCGGGACGACATTGAGCCACGTCGGGCGGTAGCGCTCGACCAGCGGCCACCATTGCGAAACGCTGAAGCGATGCGGCATCACGATGCTGCCGCCCGACAACAACGGCGCCACGGTCGCGATGCACTGGCCATTGATGTGGTAAAGCGGCAGCGAGGAAAGCACGCGATCGTCGCGCCCAAGAGCGTGCGCTTCCCCGACCGCCCGCCCGGCGTGGATCATGTTCGCGTGCGACAACAGCACACCCTTCGGCGTCCCGGTCGTGCCCGACGTGTACATCAACATCGCCGGCGACGCGGGGCCGATCGCCTGGAATTCGCGGCCGTCACGATCGCCACGATCGAAACCGTCGATCGGGACGGTCCGCACTTCCGTGCGTGCGCCGGTGCGGCCGATCGCGGCCTCCAAACGCCCCTCGAACTCGGGCGCGGCAAAGACGATCGCCGGCGCCGCGTGGCGGAGGACATGATCGAGCTGCGCATCCTGCGCGAGCAAATTGATCGGCGTGACAATGTATCCGCCGTACATGGCGCCTAAGAACACCGTCACTGCGGCGATGCCGTTGCCCAGCATGAACGCGACGACCGCGCCGGCCGGTAGTCCTCGCGCCCGCAGCATGCCGGCCAACGCGCGCGCACGATCGCGCATGTTCGCGTAATCGAGCTCGATCAAAGGCTCGGGCGCGAATACGAACGGCGCGCCCGGCTGCGCCGCGGTTTGCGCATCGATGACGTCGCGAAACGTCTGCATCCGACGCCGGACTACACGCCGTGGCGGCGCCGATAGGCGCCGAACAGCAGGTCGTCCGCCGGTTCGTCGACGCGCGCAGCGGGCAGTGGATGCACGACACGCGTGATGTTGAGAAAGTGGCGGTAGTTGAGATTGTCGGAAATGCTGTTGCGGCCCCAGCTTCCGCATCCCATCGACAGCGAGAACGGCAGCGCGTTGTCGAAGCTGCCGCCTGTCGCGAAGCAATGCGCCTGGTTGACGATGACGCGGCAGACCGGGAGTGTGAGTCCGAGCGCCGTCGCGCGCGCAGCATCGCGCGAATGGAGTCCGATCGAATGCCCGGCGCCCTGGTAGTTCAGCAGACGCTCGGCCAGCTTTGTTGCGGCGTCGAAATCCGGGACGCGATAGAACGCCAGCACCGGCGACAGCTTCTCGCCCGAAAAAGGATGGTCACGCCCGACACCGCTTTCGCCGACGACCAGAAAGCGCGCATTGTCGAGATCCGGTCGCACCAACCCGGCAATCGCCGCGATCGTCATCGCATCCTTGGCGATGACGTCGCGCGAAAGCGCGCCGTCGTGGAACATCTCGTCTTCGAGGCGCCGCGTTTCCTCGTCGTCCAGCAGCACGCCGCCTTCGCGCGCAAGTGCGGCGATGAGCGCGTCGGCGACAGACTCGACCGCGATGACACTGTTCTCCGACGAGCAGCTCGTCGCGTTGTCGAAGATCTTCGAGCGCGCGATCTTGGCGGCCGCGTCCGCGATGTCGGCCGTCTCGTCGACGATGGCGGCGACGTTGCCCGCGCCGACGCCGATCGCCGGCGTGCCGCTCGCATAGGCGGCGCGAACGTTCGTCTGCGAACCGGTGGCGACCACCCAATCGGCCTGCCGCATCAGCGCGAACGTGTGCTCGCGCAAGATCGGTATCGGCAGCGCGAGCACGAGATCGCGCGGCGCGCCGACGCGGTCGAGCTCCGCGTGGATGTATTCGAGGAGAAGCGAGAGCGTCCCGGCGCCCTTCGGCGACGGCGCAACGACGACCGCGTTGCGTCCCTTGAGCGCGTTGATGATGTTATTCGCCGGCGTCGCCGCCGGGTTGGTCGACGGCGTGACGGCGGCGACGACGCCGATCGGACGCGCGATTTCGATGAGTCCCCTCGCAACGTCCTCCGCGATGACGCCGACCGTCTTCGCGCCGCGAAGGTCGCGCAAGAGGCCCACCGTTTTGCGGTGATTCTTGGCGATCTTGTCGGCGACGTTGCCGAGACCGGTGTCCGCCACCGCGCGTTCGGCGAGCGCACGGTTGCGCGCCGGTTCGACGATCGCCCATCCGGCGGCGGTCGCGAGCTCGTCGGCTTGCGCCTGCGAAGCGCCGTCGATCACGCGTTGCGCCGCGCGGGCACGCGCGACGAGCTTGGCGACGACGGACTCCGCGTCGCCGCCGGCCAATGCGGACGTGGTTCTGCGTGCGGTCATTCCGACGTGATGTTGGCTTCGCGGATCACGTACTCCCATTTCTTCAGCTCGTCCTTGATCAATTGCTCGAACTCGGCGGGTGACGACGACGCGGCCTCGGCGCCTTGCGCGAACAGCTTCTCGCGCACGTCCGGGCTTTGCAGCACTTTCACCATCGCGGCGTTCAGCTTGGCTACGATCGCCGGCGGCGTCTTAGCGGGCACCAGCGCGCCGTACCACGAATTGACGACGCAATCGATGCCCTGCTCGGCAATCGTCGGCACGTCGGGTGCAGTGACGCTGCGTTTGTCGCTCGCCACCGCAATCGCCTTAAGACGCCCTGATTTGACGTGCTGCCACGCCGCCGGCATCGAAACGAACAGCATTTGCACCTGTCCACCGATCGTGTCGCTTACGGCCGGGCCGCCGCCCTTGTATGGCACGTGGACGATGTCGATGCCGGTCTTGAGCTTGAACAGCTCGCCGGCGATGTGCCCGGGCGACCCGATGCCGACCGACGCGTAGTTGAGCTTGCCGGGACGCGCCTTGGCGTAGGCGATCAGCTCCGCGATGTTGGCGACCGGTAGGCTGGGATGCACGACCAGGATTTGCGGAATGTACGCCGCCAGGCTCACCGCGGCGAAGTCCTTCTCCACGTCGAACGGCAACTTGGCGTAGAGCTTCGGATTGATCGTGTGCGACGACAGCGTAAACAGGATCGTGTAGCCGTCCGGCGGCGCCCGGGCGGCGAGATCGGTCCCGAGATTGCCCGCCGCGCCGCCCTTGTTGTCGATGACGATCGGCTGCCCCAGCAGTGTCGACAACGGTTCGTTGACAATGCGCGCGACGACATCGGTGCCGCCCGCCGGCGGATACGGCACGATCATCCGGATCGCCTTGTTCGGGTAGTCCTGCGCGACAGCGCTCATGCTGATCGCGAGCAGCAGCGCACAATAAAGATGCCCGAAGAGGCCATATCGTCCCCGCGACAGCGGGGATCCAGTGGCTTTCGAGGAACGGCGCTGGGGCTCCCCCGCACGCGGGAACGCCTCCGGAGGAACGACGGGAGTTTTGCGATCCTTCACAATAATTTTCGCGGCTTCTCAGGGCTTCGCCGCCGTGGCGCGGTATTTCGCCAGATGCCGCACCGGCATCGCCAGCGCGTCGCGCCGGAATGGGTCGCCCAATTCGCGCGTCACCATCATTTCCAGGATCGTCGTCGCGCCGTGCTTCTGGGCCGTGACGGCCGCGCGAAACGCCGGACCCACATCGGATAGCTTTTCGATCCGGTGCCCGTCGGCGCCCATCGCCTTCGCCACCGCCGCCCACGACGGTTGTCTGTCCAGGTTAACGCCGACGAACCGATTATCGTAGAAATCGACATGATTCTTTTTCTCGGCGCCCCATTGGCCGTTGTTGAACACGACCGCGGTCACCGGAATGTTCTCGCGCACGCACGTCTGGATCTCGCCGAAGCTCATCCCCCACGCACCGTCGCCGACGTAGGCAATCGCCGGACGATCGGGCGCCGCGACCTTGGCTCCGATGATGGT
>CATPAO010000199.1 GCA_955652025.1 Casimicrobiaceae bacterium | reverse complement strand
GCGATAAGCTCTCCGCCGAGCAGGCGGCGGCGTGGGGGATGATCTGGCAATGCGTCGACGAGGCCGAATTCTCGGCTGCGGTCGAAAAACTCGTTGCTCAACTCGCGCAAGCGCCTACACGCGGGCTCGCGGCGACGAAGCACGCGCTTTATGCGTCGACCGGCAACACATTGGAAGCGCAACTCGATCTCGAACGCGACCTGCAACGAGCGTTGGGGTACAGCGGCGACTATCGCGAGGGAGTTGCGGCGTTCCTGGAGAAGCGCGCACCGCGATTCACCGGCCGCTAGATGACGACCCCCACGCTCGCTGCGTTCGCTGCCCCCGGAAGGGGAGTAAGCCTCCCTTGGGGCGGCCCGGCGGGAGAGTAGCCGATGTCCGGCGCGCTGCCCACCAACGCTACGGTCGCTGTCATCGGCGCTGGGGCGATGGGCGCCGGCATCGCGCAAATCGCCGCGCAGGCGGGCCATCCGGTGCGATTGTTCGACACGCGGATGGGGGCGGCCGAACAGGCGCGCCAAAACGTCGTGTCGACGCTCGACGGCCTCGCGACCAAGGGCAAGATCACGGCCGACGCAGCCAAGTCTGCGGCGAGCCGATTGGGCGCCGTGCACGCGCTGGGTGATTGCGTGAACGCACGACTGGTCATCGAGGCGATCGTCGAAGAAGCGGACACGAAGCGTGCGCTATTCCGCGAACTGGAGGTGATCGTGCCCTTGGACACGATCATTGCGTCGAACACGTCGTCGCTTTCGATCACCGCACTGGCCGCTGGCTTGAGCCATCCCTCGCGCGTCGTCGGCATGCATTTTTTCAATCCGGCGCCGATCATGCCGCTTGTGGAGGTGGTGAGCGGACTTGCGACGGACCAGGCGGTCGCGGCGACGATCCATGCCACCGCAGCAGCCTGGGGCAAGGCGCCGGTGCACGCGATGTCGACGCCCGGCTTCATCGTCAATCGATGCGCGCGGCCGTTCTACGCCGAAGCATGGCGGCTGTACGCAGAGCGCGCCGCAGAACCAGCGACGCTCGACGCGGTGATGCGCGAGGCCGGTAGCTTTCGCATGGGACCGTTCGAGCTGATGGATCTGATCGGTCACGATGTCAACCTGGCGGTAACGAAGAGCGTGTGGGAAGCGTACTACTTCGATCCGCGATTCACGCCGTCGGTGCTCCAGCAAGAGCTGGTCGAAGCGGGTTATCTGGGCCGCAAGTCCGCGCGCGGCGTCTACGCTTATGCGCCCGATGCGAAAAAACCGGTCGCGCAATGCGAGTCGACGCAAGCGAAGCCCTCGCGCATCGCGGCGCGGGGCGATCTCGGTCCCGCCGCGTCGCTTGTCTCGCGGATGTCCGCCGCGGGTATGGTCGTCGATCGCGCCGCCGCGTTGCCGGCGTTTCCGGACGGCGCGTTCGAGGTCGGCGATGCGACGCTGGCGCTGACCGATGGGCGCACGGCGACCGCACGTGGCGTCGTGGCGGCAACACGCGATCTCGTGCTGTTCGACCTCGCCTCGAACTACGCGGCGTGCTCGCGCTTGGCGCTCGCGCGAGGCGACCGATGCAGTGATGTGGCGTGGTTGGCCGCGGTCGGCGCGATCCAGGCGGCGGGCATCGCGGTATCGCGGCTGGACGACGTTGCGGGACTCTTGGTGATGCGCACCGTCGCGATGCTGGCGAACGAGGCAGCCGACGCGGTGACGCAGGGCATCGCGTCCGCGCACGATGTCGATCTCGCGATGCAAAGGGGCGTCAGCTATCCGCGCGGTCCGCTGGCGTGGGCTGACATGATCGACGTGACGCGCGTCCGCGACGTGCTCGCGAACCTCGCGGCGCACTATGGCGAGGATCGTTACCGCATTTCGCCGCTGATCGCGCGCCGCTGCGCGACCGGAACGCCGCTCGCCGGTTGAATCGGAAAGAACCGCCGATGGGCGCACATCCGCCACCGCTGGGGGCCGAAGACGCGAACGCGTTGGCCCGGCGAGTCGCCGACACGATGTTCGAGAGCGACCGCGCGTCGCGCGGTCTCGGCATGGCGATCGCCTCCGTCGCGCCCGGGCGCGCCGAGCTCACGATGATCGTGCGTGCCGACATGGTGAACGGTCACGCAATCTGCCATGGCGGATTCATTTTCGCGCTTGCGGACAGCGCGTTCGCGTTCGCATGCAACAGCTACAATTTCAACACGGTCGCGCAGGGCTGCTCGATCGAGTTCCTGGCGCCGGCGCGCGAAGGCGACCTGCTCACGGCGCGCGGGCACGAGCGGAGCCTGTCGGGACGCACCGGCGTCTACGACATCGAGGTCACCAATCAGCGCGGCGAAACGATCGCGCTATTTCGCGGCAAGAGCTACCGGATCAAGGGCCATATCATCGAGCCGCCGGCCGTTTGACGGAGGAGCAAGCGCGATGCCCGCCAAATTTCCCAAGCCGGGCGACTTGGAGCCGATCGAAACGGCGAGTCGCGACGAGCTCGCGGCACTGCAACTGTCGCGCCTTCGGTCGACGCTCGCACATGCGTACGAGAACGTCCCGCACTATCGTCGCGCGTTCGATCGTGCCGGCGTTCGTCCCGACGACTGCAAGGTGCTTACCGATCTCGCGCGATTTCCGTTCACGGTCAAAACCGATTTGCGCGACAACTACCCGTTCGGCATGTTCGCCGTGCCACGAACGGACGTCGTGCGCATTCACGCATCGTCAGGAACGACGGGCAAGCCGACGGTCGTCGGCTACACACGAAACGATATCGAGACGTGGGCCACGGTGATGGCGCGCTCGATCCGCGCCGCCGGCGGGCGAGCGGGTGACATCGTGCACGTCGCGTATGGCTACGGTCTCTTCACCGGCGGCCTCGGCGCCCACTACGGCGCGGAAAAGCTGGGCGCGACGGTGATTCCAATGTCAGGCGGCCAAACCGAAAAGCAGGTCCAGTTGATCGCCGACTTCAAGCCGGACATCATCATGGTGACGCCGTCGTACATGCTGGCGATCGCTGAGGAGATGGAGCGGCAGGGGATCGATCCGAAAACCTGTTCGTTGTCGATCGGCATTTTCGGCGCCGAGCCGTGGACGCCGACGATGCGCACGGCGATCGAAGGCAAGCTCGACATCGATGCGATCGATATCTACGGCTTGTCGGAAGTGATGGGCCCGGGCGTCGCGCAGGAGTGCATCGAAACGAAGGATGGGCTCACGGTATGGGAAGATCACTTTTATCCCGAGATCGTTGATCCCGCGACCGGCGCGGTGCTCGGGGACGGCGGGAAGGGCGAGCTCGTGTTCACGTCGCTCACCAAGGAAGCGCTGCCGATCATCCGCTATCGGACGCGCGACTTGACGCGCTTGTTGCCGCCGACGGCGCGGTCGATGCGGCGGATCGAGAAGATCACCGGCCGCTCCGACGACATGATGATCATTCGCGGCGTCAACGTGTTTCCGACGCAGATCGAGGAGCTGATCCTGAAGCAGGCGGCACTCGCGCCGCACTACCAGCTCGAGATCACGCGTCCGCGCAATCTCGATGAGTTGACGGTGCTGGTCGAGCGTGCACCCGGTGCGGGTGGCGCGGACGGAGAGGCGGCCGGCAACGCGCTCGCGCAGCTGATCAAGAACCTCATCGGCGTGACTGCCGCGGTGCAAGTGGTCCAGAGCGGTGGCGTCGAGCGGTCGATCGGCAAGGCGAAGCGGGTCGTCGACAAGCGGCCGAAGACATGACGCGCGCACGATGAACGTCTGCATCGTCGGCGCGGGCGCGATCGGTGGTCTTTTGGGCGCGCGCATCGCTCGCGCGGGCGCTACGGTGAGCGTGGTGGCGCGCGGCGCGACGGCCGCCGCGTTGCGTGCGCATGGGATCCGGTTGCAGGCCGACGGCGAAACGACCGCGACGCCGGTCGTCGTGGTCGACGACCCTGCTGCGTTACCGCCGCAGGACTACGTTATCGTCGCGGTCAAGGGACCGGCGTTGGCGAGCGTTGCCAAACAGGTTGGCGCTCTCGCTCATCCGGAAACCGCGGTGGTCACGGCGATGAACGGCGTGCCGTGGTGGTTTTTCTACGGGCTCGTCGGCCCCTATGAAGGTCTGCCGATCCGCGCGATCGATCCCGACGGCGCGATTGCGAAGGCGATTCCGATCGATCGCGTTGTCGGCGCGGTCGTGCATCTGGCCTGCTCGACGCTCGAGCCCGGATTCGTACGGCATGGCGTCGGCAACCGGCTGATTGTCGGCGAACCGAAAGGCGTATCGTCAGCGCGTCTGATCGCGCTCGCCGAACTGCTGCGTGCGGCTGCGTTCGACGTCGAGATCGCGCCGCGGATCCAGGCGGAGATCTGGTACAAGCTCTGGGGCAACATGACGATGAATCCGGTGTCCGCGATCACCGGGGCGACACTCGATCGGATCCTCGACGACCCGCTGGTGAACGGATTCTGTCTCGCCGTCATGCACGAAGCCACGGCGATCGGCGCGGCGATCGGCTGCCCGATCGCGCAAAGCGGCGAAGAGCGTAACGCGGTGACGCGCAAGCTCGGCGCGGTCAAGACGTCGATGCTGCAGGATGTCGAGGCGGGCAAGCCGGTCGAGATCGATGTGCTGCTCTCGGCTGTGCGCGAAATCGGCGCGCGCGCCAGAGTGCCGACACCGCGCCTCGACACGCTGCTCGGATTGGCGCGATTGCACGCGCGCACTCATGGCCTTTACCCGCGATAACACGCATTCCGTGGCGGCGTTAGCGCGCTGCCGCGGATCGCGGCGGGATCTTCCAGTCGGCACCCCATTCATCGTTCTCGTCGTTGAACAGCTGGGCCACCTGTTTGTGGATCCACTGGTTGCGCGAATCGTTGTGGAACTTGCGATGCCAGTGCTGTTTGAGATCGAACCCGGCGATGTCGAACGGCGGCTGCACCGTGATGAGCTCCGGCGATAATCGAGAGAAATATACGGCGAGCGCGTGCGGAACAGTCGTGACCAGGTCGGAGCGCGCGATGATCATCGGAAGGCTGAGAAAATGAGGCGTCAGTAGAACGATCTTGCGGCGAATCTTCTTGCGCTCGAGAAACCGCTCGAAGATCTCCTGACTGCGGCCCTCAGCGCGCACGACGGCGTGCTCCATTGAGAGGAATGCGTCGAGCGTTAATCGCTTCGCGCGAAGCGGATGGCCCGCCCGCATCAGGCAGGCGAAGTGATGCGTGAACAGCCGTTGCTGAAAGAAGCTTTGCCGGACGAGGTCGGGAAAGTATCCGATCGTCAAATCGATCTCGCCCTTTTCGAGTCCTTCCGCGATTCGATGCGGCGGCATCGACACCGATCGGATCCCGGCATTGGGCGCTTGGACCCGCAGCCGTTCGAGAATCTTCGGCAGGAACACCATCTCGCCCACGTCAGACATCGCGAATGTGAACGGGCGCGTGCTCGCGTTCGGATTGAATGTTTCCTCCGCGAGGAGGCCCTCGTTGAAGCCGGTCACCAGCGGTCGCGCGATGGCGATCAGCGCGTGCGCGCGCGGCGTCGGCATGATTCCGTTCGGCGCGCGAATGAACAACGGATCGCTGAACATCACCCGCATTTTGCGCAGCGCCATGCTGACCGCGGGCTGACTCATGCCCAGCGTTTGCGCCGCGCGGCTGACACTCAACTCGTCGTACAGCGCAACGGCGATCGGGAGCAGGTTGAGATCGACTTTGCTCATATTCGTGCGATGTCGTATTCGAATCGTTGATAAGAGTTATTCGTCAATGCAGCTTGAAATCGAATGATGCATCGCGAATGATCCGGCAGTCGGCATCGTTCGGCAACCGGCGGTGGTCACAACCTGGGGCCGATGGTTCGGCAGCTGTTTCGAGCGCCGTCTCGTTGGCGTCGCTTTTCGCGAGCTCGGGCGCAACAGTTCAATTTGTCGGCCGCGTCCTCGAAGGGCGGGTCGGCTATGGAGGAATCATGTCGAATGCCAGATTATCACCGCGGTGGAGGAGCACGCTCGTCGGTTGCTCGACCGCGGCTGCGGCGCTTCTCGCCGCGTCGCTCATCGCCGCGCAGGCGCTGGCGCAGTCTCCGGTGACCACGTGCGACAGTGCGGGCATCGGGTCCGTGACGCTGATCGCTGACGGACCGCCGGTCACGATCCTTTCCGCGGCACCTGCGACCACGCCGGCGCCCGCCTCGGTGCCCTATTGCCTGGTGAAGGTAAAGATTCCGACCGCGATCAACATCTGGGTTGGTCTGCCGGACAACTGGAACGGTCGCTGGCAATCGCTAGGTGGCGGCGGATATGCGGGATCGGTTTCCGCTCCAGCCTCGGCCGTAAACGGCGGTTATGCGGGCGCGACGACGGACACGGGGCACGTTGGCGGCAGCGGCACCTTCGGCTGCGTCAATGACTGCGTGGGCAACACCGCCAGCAGCCCCGGTCAGCCCAACGTTCCGCTGCAGATCGATTTCGCAAATCGATCCGAGCATCTGATGGCGGTTCTTGGAAAGCAGCTCGTTAAGGCGTACTACGGGCAGCCGCAGACACATTCCTACTGGAACGGCTGTTCGACAGGAGGACGCCAGGGACTGCGCATGGCGCAGGATTATCCGGGCGATTACGACGGCATTCTCGCGGGCGCGCCGGCGATCCATTGGGATCGGTTCCAGGCCGGGCAGATCTGGTATCAGGTCGTCCAGTATCGCGAAAACGGCGGACCGATCGGCGGGGGCGTCGCATCGACGCTCAGCGCGAAGGAAAACCTCGCGACGAGCAAGGCGGTCGCAGCGTGCGACGCGCTCGACGGCGTCGTCGACGGTGTATTGACCGACCCGCGCGTGTGCGAATACAGCGCGGCGGCCGACCCGACGCTCACAAAGAGCACCTGCACGGCGAGCGACCCGACGTGCCTCACACTCACGGAAGCTTCCGCGATCGACTTGATGTGGAAGGGTCCGGTCAGTTGCTCGAACGGCCATCCCCATGCAAGCTGTCCGGTGACCGACTTCTCGACACGCATCCTCAACGGGAAAGGGAACAAGCGCCTCTGGTATCCGAACGAGCGCGGCACGGCGCTCAACGGTCTGGGCGGCGCGGCCCCATTCCCGATCGCAGTCGCGCAACCGCGTTATTGGGTCTACTTCGATCCCACGTGGGACTGGCACGTGCTCGACTACGACAACTACCTGCAGTTCTTCAAGGACACGGTCGACAATGTCGGCCCGATCATGGCATCCGATAATCCGAACCTCGCGCCGTTTCGCGATCGTGGCGGCAAACTCGTGATGTGGCACGGCTTCGCGGATCAACTTATCGTTCCGGAAGGAACCATCGACTACTATGACGCGGTCACGCAGGCGTTGGGCGGCGGCTACAAGCGCACGCAGGAATTCGCGCGCTTGTTCATGGCGCCCGGCAACGGCCATTGCGGCGGCGGCAACGGTCCGCAGCCGCAGGGCCTGTTCGACGCCGTCGTGAACTGGGTCGAGCACGGTCAAGCGCCCGACACGATTCTCGCATCGAAGCCGATCACCGGTGGGACGCAGACGAGGCCGTTGTGTCCGTATCCGAAGTTCGCCGTCTACACCGGAAGCGGCAGCACGGACGACGCCGCGAATTTTGTTTGCGCGAGGACGGATGGCGGCGGCGACGATTAGAAGTTGAGGCGACAAGTCGATGTGACGCGGGCGGCGCCCACCAAGCGTCGCCCGCTTTCGCCTGGGCGCTTCGGACCCGGTCGAACGGCGCGATTGCCCGTCTTAGATCCGCCGCTGGTGAGCGGTGCACG
>CATPAO010000198.1 GCA_955652025.1 Casimicrobiaceae bacterium | reverse complement strand
GCCAGCCGCCGCCGCCGTGGTTCTGCGCCAGTGCGGTGGCCGATGCGCCGGCAAGCGCCAGCGCGATTGCAATCGCCATCAGTTTCTTGATCATCATGCGTTCTCCGTTCCCGTCGCCCGTGGCTGTCCAACCGCGACGGTCATCTGCCATTCAACCGAACATAACGTGCGAACACTGTGAAACGATGACTCTTCCGGGAGCGAAATGTTGTTACGTTCGTAAGGAATAAGACCGGCGCTGCCGCCAATCGTTCGGCGCCTACACCTGTCGCGGATCGAGCGCGTCCCGGAGGCCGTCGCCGACCAGATTGAACGACAGCACCAAGGCGAAAATCGACAGTCCCGGCCAGATCGCCATCCACGGCGCGTTGTCGATGTAATTGTTCGCCGTGTTCAGCATGCTGCCCCAACTTGGCGCCGGCGGCTGCTGCCCGAGCCCCAGGAACGACAGGCTGGCCTCGGCGATCACCGCGGCGGCGATCGCGAGCGTCGCCTGGACGATCAGCGCCGGCATGACGTTCGGCAGCACGTGCCGCAGCGCAATACGCCACGGCGGATTGCCGATCGCGCGCGCCGACAGGATGAACTCCTCGGCTTTCACAGCGAGCGTCTGGCCGCGGGTGAGCCGCACGAACACCGGCGTCGCGGAGACGCCGATCGCGATCATCGCATTGGTCAGGCTCGGTCCGAGAAATGCCGCGAGCGCGATGGCCAGAATCAGAAATGGGCAGGCCAGGACGGCGTCGGTGAGACGCGAGATCAGCAGGTCGACTTTGCCGCCGGCGTATCCGGCGAGCAATCCGAGCGGAACGCCGATCGACATCGAAATGAGCACCGAGACGACCCCCGCCAGGAGCGATGCGCGGGCGCCAAATATGACGCGCGAGGCGATGTCGCGACCGATCTCGTCGGTGCCGAACCAATGCGCGCCGCTTGGCGCCTTTCGGATATCGCCCCAGCTCGTGGCAAGCGGATCGTACGGTGCGAACAGCGGCGCCAGAAGCGCGAGCGCGACGAAAAAAAAGATGACGCCGAGCCCGAAGGCCGCGAATCGTCGCCGCAACAGACGGCGCAACGCATGCGCGCGCGGCTTGGCGACGGGCAGCAGCGGCGTCGCCGTGGGCAGCGCTTCGACGACCGTGGCCATCAGTGGACCCGAATGCGTGGGTTGACGATCACGTACGCGATGTCCGCGATCAGATTGAGCACGATATACGCGGTGGCGGTGAACAGCACGACGCCCTGCACAACGGCGTAATCACGATTGAACACCGCGTCGACGATCAGCTTGCCGAAACCGGGGATCGTGAATACCTGCTCGGTCAGCACAGCGCCGGAAAGCAGCGTACCCAGTTCCAGCGCCCCCAGCGTGATCACCGGGATCAGCGCATTGCGGAGCGCGTGCTTCAGTACGACGTCGATCTCGGGCAATCCTTTGGCGCGCGCGGTGCGCACGTAGTCCGACGACAGCACTTGCAACATCGCGCTCCGCGTATGGCGCATCAGCACCGCGGCGATCGCATTGCCGAGGACGAACGCCGGCATGACCAGCGAAGCGAGATTGGCGCGCCAGTCTTCGAACGGGCTCACGAAGCCGGAAGCCGGCAACCAGCCGAGCGTCACCGAAAAAAGCAGGATCAGCATGATCCCGAGCCAGAAATTCGGCGTCGACAGGCCCCACAGCGCGATCACGTTCGCGCCGTAATCCCACAGGGTGTCGCGCTTGACCGCCGAAACGATGCCCGCGGGAATGCCGATCGCGAGCGCAATGACGATGGCGAGACCCGCCAGCTCGATCGTGACGGGCAACTTTTCGAGGATGAGCGCCAGCACCGGTTTTTGCAGGCGCAGCGATTCGCCAAGGTCGCCGTGCAGCACGCCGTGGATCCAGTAGAAATAGCGCACCGGAAACGGCTCGTCCAAATGCAGCTTTTCGTGCAGGTAGGCGACGACGCTCGGGTCGCGGTCCTCGCCGGCCAGTACGACGGCCGGATCGCCGGGCAATAACTGTTGCAGCCCGAAAATCAGGATCGAGACGAAGATCAGTGTCGGTACGATGATCGCGACGCGGCGTACCAGGAACGCGAGCATTCAGGGCCGCCACGGGCGCGGAAACGCGGCGGGGCTCGCGTGCCCATCGCGATCGACTGCCTGTACGCCGAACACGTAGTTGTCCTTGGAGATTCCCTTCAGCGTGTAGCGGAACCCGTTGCCGGCGTCGCGTGCGAATTGCCACACCGGGGACGACGGCTCGCGCCATACGATGCGGTAATCGGTGAGGCCGGGTTCGGCGTTCGCAGCCCAGCGCAGCGTCGTGTCGTTTTCCAGCTGGGCGACTTCGATGCCGACGTCTTTCGGTGCCGCCGGCGCGCGCGCGAGCGTGGCGAGACCGGCCGCGTTGACCCGCGCGACTTGCGCGACGTAGTCGAAATCGACGAACTCCAGCAGGTCTCCGTATTGAACGCCGTTTTCGATCCGCACATCCTGGTGCTGATGGCGGAAGTCCTCGTTCGGCTCGGTGAATCGCACGGCGGCGTAACCTCGTTCGAGAAAAGGCAGATGATCGCCGCCGCGCAAGAATCGGTCGCGCCGCGGAATGACGTTCACGGTGAAGCCCGGCACATAGCGCTCGCCGACCTCTTTCAGGTGGCGGCCGAGCTGATGCGTGGGCGTATCCTCTTCGCCGCCCGCGCGGGCGATCGCTTCGAGATCCTTTGTGAGCTGCTCGCGCGAACGCTCTGCGCCGTCGGCGGTCCCGCGCTGCACGGCGATCATCTGCGACAGCAGCGGCGAAAAGCCGTTCGCGAACAAGCGCACGCTGCGGTCGTCGCGGTGACCGTCCTCGCCGCGCGAGCTGCCGATGATATCGTTGGTGATCATGCCGGCGACGTCGAGATTCTTCCGCCGCGCCTCGTCGGCCCAGTGGTTCGCGCCGAGCAGGCCTTGTTCCTCGCCGGCGACCGCCATGAAGACCAGCGTCGCGTTGAAACGGTACTTGGCCATTACGCACGCCATTTCGATCACGGCGGCGGTGCCGGAGGCATCGTCGTTGGCGCCCGGCGCGGCGCTCTTGGCATCCATAACGTCGGAAGCGCGCGAATCGTAATGGCCGCTGACGACATAAATCCGGTCGCGCGCCGCGGGTTGCGTGCCCTGCAACGTCGCGACGACGTTGACAACCTGCGCCGGTGCGTTGATCCGCGGACCCGCCGCTTCGGTGTAGGCGTCGAAGACGACGTCCAGCATGCCGCCCGCAGTCTGGCTGCAGCGTTCGAGCTCGGCCTTGATCCAACGCCGCGCGGCGCCGATGCCGCGCGTTTCCGATTCCGTCTCTGACAAGGTATGGCGCGTCTCAAAACCGGCCAGCGCGCGGATCGTCCGCTCGATTCGCGCCGGCGAAATCGCGGCGACGATCGCGTCGATCTGCGGGTCCTTGGGCGCCGCCGTCAGCGGCTCCGCGGTGGCGCCGAACGAAACCACCGTTCCGGCAATCGCGCCCATG
Source organism: Casimicrobiaceae bacterium (assembly GCA_955652025.1). GTDB lineage: Bacteria > Pseudomonadota > Gammaproteobacteria > Burkholderiales > Casimicrobiaceae > VBCG01. The sequence goes on along the minus strand of CATPAO010000198.1, from coordinate 412 downwards.
AGCCGTCGCGTCAACACGTCGAACTCGCGATTGCTTAGTTTAATTTCAGTCCCTGGACCCGCACGAGACCATCGGGCACCGTGCGGAGCCCGTCGAGCTTGGCGGTATAGCCCCAGAGCCAATGCCGATGGTAGAGATACACGATCGGGCGATCCTTGAGCGCGATCGCCGCCACCTGTTCGAAAACCTTCCGCCGCTCGGCGCTGTCGCGCGTCGTTCGCGACTTGTTCAGGAGCTCGTCGATCTCCGGCTTGCAGTAGCCGGCGTAGTTGAGCGGCTGCTTGCATCCGTCGAAGCTGAAAATGTTTCCGTCGGGATCGGCGCGCCCGCTCCACGCGAGCACATACGCTTCGAACTGGCCCTTATCGGCCATGTCGAGCGATGTCGCGAATTCCGTCGACTGGATCTTGAT
>CATPAO010000197.1 GCA_955652025.1 Casimicrobiaceae bacterium | reverse complement strand
CGTCTTTTTTTACGTTGGCGCCATCGGTATAGGCCTGGCGCTCCAGAATGCCGCCGACGCGCGCGCGAATTTCCACCGTATCGATGGCTTCTGTCTGACCGACGTACTCCTCGAAAACGGTGACCGGCACCGGCGCCAGCTTGATCACCGACACCTCGGGCGCCGGGGGTGCCGGCGGCGGACCCTTCTGCCCGCAACCGGACAACGCTGCCCACAAAGCGACCGCCAGCGCACCCTCACGCCATCGAAGCTCGCTCAAACCTGGAAACGCGCACAGTTTCGCCATAAGGTGTCGCACGTAATGGGGATTGTCGGATTCGGACCTGGCCGCCGGGCCGAGGCCGCCGGCTAGCGGCGGCGATCGGGGTCGGGCATACATTCTCGATTTTATATCGGCCCGGCGCGGGCGCGGGCGCAATCGATCGCGAGGTGTCCGATTAATTTGAACACGGCGCGATACGAAAGACCTAGTGCGCCTGGTCCCAGTTCAGGCCACGGCCTACATCGACGACCAGCGGCACTTTGAGCGTCGCGACACCGGTCATCAGCCGCGGCAATTCCCGTTGCACGCGCGCGACCTCATCGTTCGGGACTTCGAGCACGAGCTCGTCATGCACTTGCAAGATGAGACGCGTGGCCAATTGCTCGCGCAGCAGCCATTGATGGACGGCAAGCATCGCCAACTTGATCAGGTCCGCCGCCGTGCCCTGCATCGGCGCATTGATCGCCGCGCGTTCGGCGCCAGCGCGGCGTGGGCCGCCCGCCGCCTTGATGTCGGGCAGCCATAGCCGCCGTCCGAATACCGTCTCGACGTAACCCTGGTCCCGCGCCAGCTCTCGCGTGCGCTGCATGTAGTGGGCGACGCCGGGGTAGCGGGCGAAATATTTGTCGATGAACTGTTGCGCTGCGGCACGCTCGATGTTGAGCTGCGTGGCGAGGCCGAATGCGCCCATGCCGTAGATCAGACCGAAGTTGACCGCTTTGATATAGCGTCGTTGGTCGGAGGTGACGTCATGGGCCGGCACGCCGAAGATTTCCGCCGCCGTCGCGCGATGGATGTCCTCGCCGGCCGCAAACGCCTTCAAGAGCGCCGGATCCTCGGACAGGTGCGCCATGATCCGCAACTCGATCTGCGAATAGTCGGCCGAGACCAGCGCGTGCCCCGGCTCGGCGATGAACGCCTCGCGAATCCGCCGGCCTTCCGCGGTGCGCACCGGAATGTTCTGCAGATTCGGATCCGTCGATGCGAGCCGCCCGGTGACGGCCGTGGCCTGCGAGAACGTCGTGTGCACGCGGCCGGTCTGCGCGTTGACCATCAGCGGCAGCTTGTCGGTATACGTCGACTTGAGCTTCGACAGCGCGCGATGCTCGAGCAGGATCCTCGGCAGCGGATAGTCGGCTGCCAATTCCTGCAGCACTTCTTCGTCGGTCGACGGCTGGCCGGTCGCGGTCTTCCTGACGACCGGCAGCTTCATGCGCTCGAACAGTATTTCGCCCAGCTGCCGCGGCGACCCGAGATTGAACGGGCCCCCGGCGGCCTGAAACGCCTGCTGTTCCAGCGTCATCAACCGCTCGCCCAACTCCCGGCTCTGCACGCCGAGCTTCTGCGAGTCGATCAGCACACCGTTGCGCTCCATCCGGAACAGCACTTCGCGCACCGGAATCTCGATGTCGCCGTACACACGCGCCAGCTTCGCGTCGTCGGCCACGGCGGGGTAGAGCGCGCGGTGCAGCCGCAGCGTTACGTCGGCGTCCTCGGCCGAGTACTCCGTGGCGCGGTCGACGGCGACCTGCTCGAAGGAAATGCGCGACGCTCCTTTGCCCGTCACTTCGTCGTAGCTCAACGTCTTGAGATCGAGATGCCGCCACGCAAGACTGCTCATATCGTGCGGCTTGTGCGATTCGAGCACGTACGATTGGAGCAGCGTATCGTGCGCGACGCCGGCCAGCGCGATGTCGTGATTGGCGAGCGCGTGCTGGTCGTACTTCAAGTTCTGTCCGAGCTTCTTGTGCTTTTCGCTTGCAAGCCAAGGGGCGAGCGCCGCGAGCACGCGCTCGCGCGGGAGCTGGTCCGGCGCGCCGGCATAGCGGTGCGCCAGCGGGATGTAGCACGCGCGCCCCGGCTCGACCGACAGCGAAATGCCCACGATCTGCGCTTGCATCGGATCGAGGCTCGTCGTCTCCGTATCGAACGCGGTCAGGTCGGCACGCTCGATCGTCGCCAGCCAGCGCGCGAGCGCCGCCTCGTCCTCGACGGTCTCATAGTGTTTTTCGATCGCCGCATGCGGCGGCGCCAACGGTGGCGGCGATGACGCCGTATCCCAGCGCCGGCCCGTGTCGTCGCGCGCGGCTTTCGCGGCGATCGCGCCCGCGACGTCGGCGCCTTCGCCGGGAACATCGCGCAACCAGCTCTTGAATTCGAACCGCTCGTACATCGCACGCATTTTCTCGGCGTCGGCGGGACCGAGCTTGAGGTCGGTCGGTTGCACCTGCAACACGCAATCGGTTTTCACCGTGAGGAGCCGGCGAGCCTGCGGCAGCCACGCGAGTGCGCTCCGCAGGTTCTCGCCGACGACGCCGGGAATCTCCTGCGCATGCGCGATGACGCTATCGAGCGAGCCGTACTGCGCGAGCCACTTGGCTGCGGTCTTCGGGCCGACCTTCGGCACGCCGGGCACGTTGTCGACCGCGTCGCCGGTCAGCGTCAGGAGATCGAGCACTTGATCGGCGCGCACGCCGAACTTGGCGAGCACACCGGCGTCGTCCAGCGTTTCGTTGCTCATCGTGTTGACGAGCGTGATGCCGGGTACGACGAGCTGCGCCAAGTCCTTGTCGCCCGTCGAGATGAGCGTTGCGATGCCTTGCGCTTTTGCCTGCGCGGCGAGCGTGCCGATCACGTCGTCGGCTTCGACGCCGTCGATCATCAACAGCGGCCAGCCATTCGCGCGCACCAGTTCGTGCAGCGCGGGAATCTGCAGTACGAGATCGTCCGGCATCGACGGGCGGTTCGCCTTGTACTCGGGATACCAGTCGTCGCGAAACGTCTTGCCCGGCGCGTCGAACACGACGGCGAAGTAGTCCGGCTTGCCGTCCAGGACCATTCGGCGCAACATCGAAAGCACGCCGCGCAAAGCGCCGGTCGGCTCGCCTCGGGACGTGCGAAGGTCCGGCAGCGCGTGGAAGGCGCGATACAAATACGACGAACCATCCACGAGGACAAGCGTAGGCATGCTGCCGCAGACCGACAAGATTCCGGAGTTGATCGACCCGCAGGCGCTCTATACCTCCAACGGACAGGAGGCGTGGCGGGTGTTGGGGATTATGGCAGAGTTCCAGATCGCCACCGAGCGGCTCCGCGGCATTCGACCCGCCGTCAGCATGTTCGGCAGCGCGCGCATCGGGGCCGGTCACCCGTATCACGACAAGACGCAAGAGATCGCCCGCAAGTTGTCGGACGCGGGCTTCTCGGTGATCTCGGGCGGCGGACCCGGATTGATGGAGGCCGCGAACCAGGGCGCGTACGCGGGACGCTCGCCGGCGATCGGCCTCAACATCATGTTGCCGCGTGAACCGGGTGGCAATCCGTACCAGGACATCGGTATCAACTTCCGCTATTTTTTCGCCCGCAAGATGATGTTCGTGCGCTTTGCCTCCGCGTACGTCGTGCTGCCCGGCGGCTTCGGCACGCTGGACGAGCTGACCGAATGCCTGACACTGGTGCAGACAGGCAAGAGCCGCCGCATTCCGATCATTCTGGTCGGTGCGCCGTTCTGGAAGGGCCTGCTCGACTGGTTCGCCGACAAGTTGGTCGGCGAAGCGATGATCGGAGATAACGATCTCGACTTGGTCCGCGTCATCGACGATCCCGACGCGATCGTCGAAGCCATCTTCCATTTCTACGAGAACCGCGGCTTCCAGCCCACGCTCGCGGAACGGGAAAAGATGCTGAACCTCTGACGCGGGGGTCGAAACCTCGCCGTTAATTAATTGTCTTAACGTAACGGGCCGTTGGTGTGCACGGTTCGTACCGTCGTCGCTCCGACAGCGGAGTCCGCGGTCCTTTGCTAGAATGGCGACGTCATCGGAGCAGCCGTCATGTCGCTTGCGCGTTCGGCATTGGTCACCGTTATCGCCGTAATCGCGGTGGCGACGGCTTATGCGCAAGCGCCGCCGCCCCCGCCGCTGCCCGACGCGACGCCCGCAGCGGTCGCGCCGCCGCCATTGCCACCCGACTTGGCAATCGACCCCGACCCCGATCTCGAGCCTCAAGTGACGATCATCCGGCGCGAGGACAACGTGGTCGAGGAAGTACGCGTCAAGGGCGAGTTGCGCTTCGTCAAGATCACGCCGAATCACGGTCGTCCGTATTACCTCATTCCCGATGCCAGCGGACACGCATTCATCCGCCGCGACAACCACGACATCGCGCTCAAGGTTCCGATGTGGGTGTTGTTCTCGTTCTGAGCTGATCCTGCCGATTTCGTTGCGAGGGCCGGGGCGGCTTTGCCGCGCCGCGTTTGTCGATGTCCGTTTATACGACCGTCACTCCCGAAGAGCTCGACGCCTGGCTCGCCCGCTATACGATCGGCGGCCTGGTCGATCACGCGCCGATCGCGGCTGGCATCGAAAACACGAACTACTTCGTGACGACGAAGCGAGGACGCTACGTGCTGACGCTGTACGAGCGCCTGCCGGCCGACGAGCTGCCGTTCTACTTGAACCTGATGGCGCATCTCGCCAAGGCCGGCGCCAAGGTGCCCGCGCCCGAACGGGACCGCACCGGCGCGCTCTTTTCGCTGTTGAACGGCAAGCCGGCCGGCCTCGTCGAACGGATCGACGGCGTTTCGGTGCGCCATCCGACGATCGATCACTGCGCCGCCGTCGGGGCCGCGTTGGCCGAGTTGCACGTCGCGTCACAAAGCTATCGCCCTCGTCTCACCAATCGCCGCGGGTCGGCGTGGTGGCGCCAGATGGCGCGCGTCGTGCAACCGTTTCTCACGCCCGAGCAGCGGGAATTGCTCGCCGCCGAAGTCAAGTTCCAGACTGGATTCGGCAAGGGCAAACTCCCCAAGGGCGCGATTCACGGCGATCTTTTCTGCAACAATGTGCTATTCCACGATGGGCGCGTGGCGGGGATCATCGATTTCGGATTCGCCGCCACCGATTTCTTCGCCTACGATCTCGCAATCACCGTCAACGACTGGTGCCTCATCGGCAATCCGGATTGCAGGCTCGACCCCGTGCGCGTGGCGGCGCTGACCCGCGCGTATCACGCCGTGCGTCCGTTGAACGACGACGAGCGCGCACAGTGGCCGGCGCTCCTGCGCGCCGCGGCGCTGCGCTTCTGGGTGTCGCGTCTGCACGATCTCCATCTGCCACGTCAGGGCGAGCTCACGCACGCGCACGACCCTGCGGAGTACGAGCGCATCCTGCGCGATCGCGTCGCATCTGCCAATGCGCTTGCCGAGCTCGAATGAACACCGCCGGGAGAGCCGCAAGCGTGAGGGGCCTATGAGCGCCGCCCGGCCGCCCCAAGGCGCGAATTACTCCCCCTCCGGGAGCAGCGCAGCGGCGCGAGCCGCAAGCGTGAGGGTCCACCCGTGAGCGCACCCACCGGCGACATCGCGTTCACGCGCCATCCGGGGGCGCGCGGCACGGCATGGCTCAGGGAGAGCTATGCGCTGTTTCGCAACGCGCGTCTCGCCTGGCTCATGCTGCTGCTCGCTTATTACGGCGTCTTGCTGTTCGCCGACTTCGTTCCGTTCATCGGCGGGCTCGTCGCGCTCGTATTGAAGCCGGTGTTCGCCGTCGGCTTTCTGGCCGCGGCGTGGACGCAGGAGCGCGGAGGCCGCCCCGAAGTCCGCGCGCTTTTCCGGGGCTTTCGCGCGAACGTTTGGGCGCTCGTCTCATTGGGCGTCGTGTTCGTGGCGGGAATGACGGCGGCAATCGCGGCGACCGCGGCCATCGATGGCGGAAAGCTGTTCGACGTCGTCGCCAATCCCGCGCCGCAGGATCTCGATCAGGACGCGGCAGCGAAGCGCCTGTCGGACACGCTGTCGGATCCGCAAGTGCAACTCGGCATGCTGTTCGCCGCGCTGTGTGCGATCCCCACGCTGCTCGCGTTGTGGTGGGCGCCCGCGCTCGTGGTTTTCCAGGACGCCGGCGCGCTGACGGCGCTCTTGGCGAGCCTGCGCGCCGCGCTCGCCAACTGGAGGCCGATCTTCCGCTATGCGTTGGCGGTATTCCTTTTCGGCGGCGTGTTGCCCGCGCTCGCCGGCACGCTGCTTGCGGTTGCCGTGCCGACGCCGGTCGGACGCGCGCTGGCACTCGGACTGATGCTGCCGTACGCGTTGTGCTTCGTCGCGACGTTGCACATCTGCGATTACGTGAGCTATCGCGACGTGTTCCATGCCGGAGAGACGCTCGCGCCGGTCGCGGGCGAGGCGACGCCGAACGCGACCGGCTGATCGAACCTATCGGAGGCACTTGGTCGCGGCGGCTGAGCTCCCGCGAGGCCACATGCGGACGCTGCCTCGTATTCGTGCAAGATCAGTCACCGCTTGACGTCTTGTATCGCCGGTGCGATCCATCGCAGCGGCCTAACTTGGTTTACGCCGGATCCAGTCTCGCGTACTCCAGCGCGAGCCATTTGACGCCGGCATCGCGGAAGTTCACCTGGAGACGCGCGTCGTCGCCTCGACCCTCGGCGTCGATGATAACGCCCAGCCCGAACTTCGCATGCTTGACGCTCTGCCCGACGCGCCACGCGGCCGCGGGCGGCGTCCGCTGCGGCGTGGAAGGGATCGCGCCCCAATCCGACCGGTCATACTCATAGCCGCGCCGCCGCGGCGGCGACAACCACTCGACGAGCTCGCGCGGAAGTTCCGAGAGGAAGCGCGACGGAATGTTGTAGCGCGTCTGGCCGTGCAGCATTCGGCTTTGCGCATGCGTGAGATAGAGACGCCGGCGCGCGCGCGTGATCGCGACGTACATGAGCCTTCGCTCCTCCTCGACACCGTCCAGCTCGTTCAGGCTGTTCTCGTGCGGAAACAGGCCCTCCTCTAATCCGGTGACGAAAACGGTGTGGAACTCCAGGCCTTTAGCCGAATGCACGGTCATCAGTTGCAATGCCGGCCGACCCTCGGCCGCCTGCGTGTCGCCGGCCTCGAGCGCGGCGTGCGCGAGAAACGCGGTGAGCGGATCGGTCGCGCCCTCGGCCGCGGGATCGTTGGCGGCAACGCTGTCCGCGCCTGACGGCAGCATCGGGGCGTCGACGGCGAGATCGGCTTCGCGCAGAAATCCGTCCGCGGCGTTCACGAGCTCCTCGAGATTCTCGATTCGTTCCTGG
>CATPAO010000196.1 GCA_955652025.1 Casimicrobiaceae bacterium | reverse complement strand
TCTTGATCGTAATGAGGCAAGAGCACACCGAACCCGCCGAGAACTGCGAACCGGAATTGCGAGAGCGCGACCGATCCTGCGACCGTGTTCGGAGCCTGCGCGTCGGCGATGGGATCATCTGTTCTTCTTCGCCGGCCAAACGTAGGTCCTGAACGCATAAGCCCATGGCATCGCCACGATCGGCAGAATAACCCATACAAATGCATGCGTCATTTCTTCGGCCGGCGAACGTCCCAGTTGATTTCTTGACCACAGTGGGTATGCCACGATGACGAGCCAGATGATCTTGTAAACGATCTCGAACATCACAATCGGAAGCCATTTGAGAGGATTGATCAGCCCAAAAATTGACAGAACCGAATACGAAGCCCACATGCACACCGCGGCAGCCTTTACGTGATCCCACTGGCCCTCATGCTTGAGAATGGCCGACCACGAGTCGCTCGCGACAAACACGACTACCAATAAGAAGAGCAATCGCAAGAAGTGGATGTTGATCGGGCGGACATCTGGAGCAATGTTCTTTGCGACTGTTCCTGCGCGAAGTTCAAAGGAAACTCGGCGCCGTCGGGAAAGAAGAGCGTTCCGCCGTCGTCCTGGAATCCCACAAGCGGCGTGATCGCAAGCCGGCTGGCAAGTCAAAGTGTCTGAAAGGAATCTACGCCGGTTTGAACATCGGACTCGGCATGCGTTCAATCGGCATGATCGTCCGAACCAATGCGTCTACGGCGCAGAGCGAACGTCAACTTTGAAGGCGAAACGTCCGTCGCGGGCTTGCCGGCCATGGGTTAGCATGGGGTTGTATCCAAAAACCGCGACGGTAAACGAATCGGGACCCGCGTACCCCGTGCTGGGAAAATACTTTAGGTTACTTCCGCCAACTTCGAGGCGGCCATGTTTTGGTGCTTCTTCAACTTTCCAGTCACTCGGATCAAACGCGCCGCCGAACTTGAACGTCAGCCCACAGCCCATGCCATCATTTATGACGTGCATGCGTCCCTGCGCGACGCCGCCCTGTACGAACGCTTGATGCGTGGCGACACAGCCGGGGGCTTGTGCAGATGCTATCTCACTGCTGGCGGCGGCAAGTACTAAGCCCAGCACAACTTGCGATTTGATACGCATTTCTTGCTCCCTTATCGTGTGGTAGAAGCAGTCCGTGGGTCTCCATTTTCGGCGGCCCTCTTGGGATGCGTGAGCGACGCACTCATCGTCCCACCCGTCTCGGCCAATGGCCCGCCCTTTGGGGATATGCGGACCACCGGTTCAGACATACGACCTCCGAGGTAACGATGACTGCCGACCGACGACACAAGTTAACCGGCCCCGCGCGGATTCAGCGGTTGTTTCGTGGCCGCCCATACGTGGCGAACTTGTCGATTACGATTTTCATATCGGCGGCGGAGAGGCTCGCGGGCTCGCCGATTTGCAGAGCGCGCCAGTACATTTCCGCCAGCGTCTCCACTTCAATCGCGAGCGCCAGCGCCGCCTCGAGCGTCGCGTCCGCCGCAATCATGCCGTGATGCGCGAGCAGACAGGCTTTGCGGCCCGAAAGTGCGGCCACCGCCGCATCGGAGAGCGCCTGCGTGCCGAACGTCGCGTAGGGTGCGCAGCGAATGTCCAGACCGCCTGCGACCGCGACCATGTAGTGAAACGGCGGAATGCTGCGATCGAGGCACGCCAGCGTTGTCGCGAACGGCGCATGGGTATGGACGATGGCGTTGAGTTCGCGGCGCGCGCGATAGATGTCGCGGTGAAAGCGCCACTCGGACGATGGCTCACCATGGCCACACGTTTCGCCCTCGTCGGTCATCGCGATGATATCGTCCGGCGTAGTGCCGTCGTATGGCATGCCGGTCGGCGTGATCAAAAAACCACCGGCGATCCGTACGCTGACATTGCCTGACCTTCCGCGATTGATGCCCGCGGCGTTCATCGCCAGCGCCGTGGCGATGACCTTTTGTCGCAGCGCCCGCTCGGTGTCCGCGTCACCCGAGGCGTTCGCTACTCGGCGTTTCTCGCGCTTACGGTGCATGAATTCCGTTCGTGTGTTGGCCCCGCCCGTCGACGTTACCCGTTGCGCGGTCACTCGCGTTTCCTGCAGCACTTCAGTCAACGCAGACTTGAGCGCCACCAACTCGCCACGCAAGCTCTCCGCCACACTTACGCGCTCACGCAAGTCGGAGATCTCGCGTTGCTGTTCGCCGATCTTTGACGCCTGTTCCTTGACCTTCGCGTTCAAAGGGAAGGACTGCTGTTCCTCGATAACACCGAAACACTCATAGCGATGTGGCCCGGTGCGGAGCGACGGGGCTGCCTCACACTGAGGCACACCCACCATGTTTCCGCTGTATAGCAGCCCACGGTCGGTACCAGCGGGTGTGACGTTGCGCTGAAGGCATCGTCGGACGGCACGCGACTTCGATCAGTGGCCCGCACGTGCAATCAATTGCCTTGTCGGATCGGGCAGCGCAACACAGTGTCCAGCTTTCGCGTGCAGCTTGAATAGCATGGCATTGTCGACCCGATGTACGTCGCGGTCGCAGTGGAAACAATGCCGTTTGTCCTCCTTGTCCGTCTGCTCGAGACTCTCCCAATTTCGCGGACACTTGAATACGAAATTGCAGCCCTCGATTGAGAAATAGGCAGGCTTCTCGTCGTCAGGGAACGTCGGCATTCTGGTTACCTCCCGGGCCCGATCTTCTCGGAATTATGCGCCCCGGACGTCGGCAGCTTTCCTGTGTCGCGCCGATCCACGTGGACAGCGCCTCGCAAACCGGCGCGGACATGCCTGCGTAGCCTGACCCTCTAACGAATCGCTCCTGGGCCGTTCTACGCCGCCGCGACGACGCTCGTCAGTCCCGCCGCGCCGTTACTCGCTTTTCCTGCAGCACTTCCGCCAGTGCAGATCTGAGCGCCGCCAGCTCGCCACGTAGACCCTCTGCCGCGCTTACGCGCTCACGCAACTCCGCGATCTCGCGTTGCTGTTCGCCGATCGTTGACGCTTGTTCCTCCACCTTCGCATTCAAGCCCTGGATTGCCGCCAACGCCGCACCCTGGCCGTCGACCGTGCTGATGCCCTTGTCCGTTTCGCCCAGCCCGAATGCCGCATAGAAGTCTTGCGCCATTGGCCCCATGTGCCGAATGGACGCCTCCTGCGCCTTCCAGTTCCACGTCGCGATGGGGATCGCGACGAGCTTGTCGAGCACTGTCCGCGGATCGACGGGATCAATGTTCTCCTTGCCATCACGATCGCTGTAGATCGTCCACGCGCTCGAGCCAGAAGGCAGTTGTGCGCCGGTGTAGCTAAAGTCGTCGCTTCCACCCGTGAGGAAGAAGAAGCCACTGAGTGCGCGCACGACAAATGTGTTGGGTGTGAAG
>CATPAO010000195.1 GCA_955652025.1 Casimicrobiaceae bacterium | reverse complement strand
ATCATCTGCCGCTCACGACCGCCGGCGACGCCGCGTTTTTTAGAGTCGAGCTCCCGGCGCAGGTCTACGAAGGCGCCGTACGCCGCGACTTGGGCGACGTGCGCATCTTTAACGCGGACGGCGCGCCGGTGGCCTTCGCGTTCATGCCGCGTGCGGCGGCCGCGCGCGAGGCGGCGGCCGCGGTCGCGCTGCCGTTGTTCCCCCTGCGGGTCGAGACTGGACGGCGCGATCTCGGCGACATTGCGATCGCGCTCAGGCGCGACGCGGCAGGCACCACGGTCGACCTCGCCACCCGTGATGGCAAGGGGGTTCCGTCGGAGCGCCTCGCGGGATACCTGATCGATGCGAGCGATCTCAAGGAGCCGCTCTCGGCACTCACGTTGCCGCTGCCGGCCGGCGCCAACGTCACCACGCAAGTGCGCGTGGAGGCGAGCGACAATCTCGCGGCATGGCGCAATGTCGTCTCGGCGCCGTTGGTCGAGCTCGAGTTCGGTGGGCGTCGCTTGACGCGCGATCGTATTGAATTGCCGTCCGAGCCTGCCAAGTATCTGCGCCTGACGTTCGAGGCATCGCGGCCGGCGCTGGAACTAACCTCCGTGCGCGGCGAGTTCGCCGATCGCGCCGTCGAAGCGCCGCGCCAGTGGCGTGATGTGGCCGGCGTGACGGACTCCGAGCACGCAAATGCGTATACGTTCGATCTCGGCGGCACGTTTCCGGTCGATCGCATCACATTGGCGTTGACCGAGCAAAACACCGTGGCGCCGGCGCAGGTGTTCGTGCGCGCGACGACGAAGGATGAATGGCGGCCGATCGCGGCAGCGGTTTTCTACCGCGTGCGTCAGGAAGGCGGCGAAGCCACCAATCCGCCGCTGGCGATTCACGGCGGCGACTATCGCTACTGGCAAATCATCGTCGATCCGAAAGCTGGCGTCGTCGCTGCCAAGTCGCCGCAGTTGTCGGCCGGCTACTCTTCGGGAACGATCGTTTTCGCCGCGCGCGGCAACGGGCCGTTCGAGCTCGCCTACGGTAGCGCGCGTGCCGTGCCGGCCGCGCTGCCGATCGAAACGCTGGTGCCGGGTTACGACCGCGCGAGTCCGCCATTGACGAGGTTTCCGCTTGCGGGCACCGGCGTGCCGAACGCGGCACCCGCGGGTCATGCACTCGACGCACCGGTCGACACGAAGCGCTGGTTGCTGTGGGGCAGCTTGGCGCTCGCGTCGATCGTGCTCGGCTGGATGGCGCTCTCGCTGTCGCAGCAGATGCGGCGTGCGCCGCCCGCTTCGACCGACGGCGGCAACGACGCACCGCCCGAGTCGTCCTAGCGCGTTACATCGCTTCGTGGCGCGCAGTGTTACGCCCGGGACCCCATGCTATAGTCGATTCACCCCCGCACCACTCGATTTGTCCCATGTCCGGGAACACGCTCGGCCGGCTGTTTTGCGTCACGTCGTTCGGCGAATCGCACGGACCCGCGATCGGCTGCGTTGTCGACGGTTGCCCGCCCGGGCTCGCGCTTTCGGAAGCGGACATCCAGCGCGATCTGGATCGCCGTCGTCCCGGAACTTCGCGCCACGTCACGCAGCGGCGCGAACCCGACACCGTCGAGATTCTGTCCGGTGTCTTCGAAGGCCGCACGACCGGCACGCCGATTGCGCTCCTCATCCGCAATGAGGATCAGCGCAGCAAGGATTACGCGAACATCGCCGACACGTTTCGCCCCGGTCACGCCGATTACACGTACTGGCGCAAATACGGCATTCGCGACTATCGCGGCGGCGGTCGGCAATCCGCGCGCGAGACCGCCGTGCGTGTCGCGGCGGGCGCGATCGGGCGGAAATGGCTGGCCGAGTGCTGCGGCGTCTCGATCCGCGGCCATTTGACGCACCTCGGCCCGAACGTCATCGCGTTCGAGGATTGGTCGCACGTCGACGCGAATCCGTTTTTCGTCGCCAATGCGTCGTGCGTCGAGGCACTTGAGCACTTCATGGACGCGTTGCGTAAATCCGGCGATTCCTGCGGCGCGCGTATCGAGGTCGTGGCGTCCGGCGTGCCGGTCGGCTGGGGCGAGCCGGTCGACGACAAGCTCGACGCCGACATCGCGCACGCGATGATGAGCATCAACGCGGTCAAGGGTGTCGAGATCGGCGCAGGTTTTGCCGCCGTGGCGCAGATGGGCACCGAGCATTCGGACGAGATGGCGCCGGAGGGATTTCTCTCCAACCACGCCGGCGGCATTCTCGGCGGCATTTCGACCGGGCAGGATATCGTGGTCGCCATCGCGGTGAAGCCGACGTCGTCGATCCGCCTGGATCGGCACTCGATCGACAAACGGGGCCAGCCCGTGATCGTCAATACGCATGGCCGGCACGACCCCTGCGTCGGCATTCGGGCGACGCCGATCGCCGAGGCGATGCTCGCGATCGTGTTGATGGATCATGCGCTTCGTCATCGCGCGCAAAATGCGGACGTTGCGCACACGACACCGGCAATTGCGGCCGCGGCGCCCGCCGAAGCGATCGCCGCGCGCCGCCACGGTGCGGCGCCGGTCGATGATCCCGATCCCGACGAGGCTTAGTGGGCGTTCAACCGGGCACGCGATGACTCGTCACCCGTTTCTGCCCTTACTAAATAGAGAACCGCAATCAAAATGCAGCGCGCAATCAATCTTGGCGAGAAGCTCGCGAAATTTCACGATCATTGGGCGCCGCGCGTAATCGCGGAGATGAACGACTATCAGTTCAAGTTGGTGAAATTTCAAGGCGAATTCGTATGGCACCGTCACGCCGATACCGACGAGGTGTTCATCGTTCTGCATGGTGAGATGGAGATCGCCTTTCGTGACGGCCCCGTCGTTGTCGGCGCCGGCGAGATGTTTGTCATTCCCAGGGGTCGCGAACACATCACGCGCGCCAAATCGGAATGTCATGCCCTGCTGATCGAGCCCCGCGGCGTCGTTAATACCGGCGACGCGGGGGGTGCGCTCACGGCGCCGAGCGACCTGTGGGTCTAGTGGCCCGTAACGGCCACCAGGCCATTAGGCGCAGCGACGACACGATGGTCGCGATTGCTTCGAGCGCACTGCGCCTCGAGCCCCTCGTCGCGGCACATGCCGAGGAAATGTTCGAGCCGATGTCGGCTCCGGCGATCTACAACTGCATACCGGGGCAACCACCGTCGTCGGCGGCTGCGCTGCGGGAGCGTTACACTCAACTTGAGCGGGGACGATCCATCGATAAGCGCGAGCAATGGCTGAATTGGATCGTGCGCCTCAACTCGGGGGAATGCGTTGGCTTCGTGCAGGCCACGATTTACCCAGCGCTCACCGCCGATTTCGCGTTTGCCCTCGCGCCCGAGCACTGGGGTCGGGGCGTGGCATTTGAAGCCTGTCAGGCCGCGTTGCCGTACCTTGTCCAGGAAATCGGAGTCACTGCGCTCTTCGCGACGGTCGATCCGCAAAACGTCCGCTCCATCCGGCTGCTGATGCGGCTAGGCTTCGGCGAGGTTGCCCCTGCGCATTACCCGCTCGGCCAAGTCGAACCCAATGATCGCGTGTTCTCGTTGTCTTGTGGTTGCGCTTTCGGGGCGATCACGCTTCACGGCGCGTAATCGTCGCGCCGGCGCGGCCGCGCGCGAATGTCAGCGTGACATCGTCTTGCGGCGCGACTTGTGCCGCATCGTGAATGACTGTCCCACCCTCCGCGGTGACGATCGCGTATCCGCGTTCGAGCACCGCATGGGGATTCAGGTGCGCCAGGTTCTGGCCGAGCGCCGCGACGCGCGTGATACGACGGTCGGGCGTCGCGCGCCCAGCGCGTTGCCAGGCCCCCAGCGCGCGAACCACGTGCGTGCGTTGTGGCGGCGGCGCGCGCAACTCGCGCAACATCCTTTGCGATAGCGTGGCAATGTTGATCTGATCGGCGCTGCGTGAGAGTCGCCACGCTCGCGCGAGCCGTTCGGCCAGCGCCACGGCGCGCTCCCGCTGCTGCGCGAGCCTCGCCGCCGGGTGGATCAGCCGGCGCGCGACCAAATCGAGCCGTTGCATGCGCGAGGCGAGATCGTGGTCCGCGTTTCGCGCAAGGCGGCGCGCCACTTGCTGCAGCTTGTGCAGGACGGTGGCGCGGTCGGCGACGACCAGCGCGGCAGCGGCCGTGGGCGTGGGCGCGCGCGCGTCGGCAACGAAGTCGCAGATCGTGAAATCGGTCTCGTGCCCGACGCCCGATACGACCGGCAGCGCCGATTCGAACACCGCGCGCGCGACGGCCTCTTCGTTGAATGCCCACAAATCCTCGAGCGACCCACCGCCGCGGCAGACAATCAGGACGTCGGCCTTCGCGTGCGCGTTCGCGGCGACGATCGCGGCGGCGATTTCCTTCGCGGCCGCTTCGCCTTGCACCGCCGTCGGATAGACGACGATCGCCAGCGCGGGCCAACGGCGGGTGAGCGTCGTCAACACATCGGACAACGCGGCGGCGCGAGTCGAAGTGACGATACCGACGACGCGCGGATAGGCGGGAAGGGACCGCTTGCGCGCGTCGGCAAACCAGCCTGCCGCTTCGAGCTTTTCCTTGAGGCGCAGGAAGCGCTCATAGAGCGCGCCTTGCCCGGCGATGCGGACGTTGTCGACATTGAGCTGGAATTCGCCGCGCGCTTCGTAAATCGACGGCGTGGCGCGGACCTCGACGGCCAACCCGTCGCGCATGACGAATGCGAGACCCTGCGATTTCGTGCGGAAAAACACGCAGCGGACCTGCGCCGTGGCGTCCTTGAGCGTGAAGTACATGTGTCCGGACGCGGCGCGCGTATAGCCGGAGACTTCTCCCGCGACCCAAATGAGGCCGAGATGCCGCTCCAGCAGGAGCCGCGCCGATGAAACGAGCAGTGACACCGGCAGCACCGGTGCCGCGAGTCGGGTCGGCATCGAATCGGGTGTCATGCGATTCCCCTTGGGCGTCAAACGAAGCCGGAACGCTTCGACATCGCAAGACCCAAAACGTGTTTGTCCAGGACGGACAAATGTTTTGGTATGGTCACGCGGTCGTCATCGTCCTGTCAAATACACCAGTGGAAACGTTGTTTCCTGCATGGGCGAGCGGTGGCAAGACATTGATCCGATGCCGGAAACCGCCGGCGCAATTTT
>CATPAO010000194.1 GCA_955652025.1 Casimicrobiaceae bacterium | reverse complement strand
GCGTGACCTCGGCCAGGAATTTGGCGACGCCGCCCTCGATCATCTTTTCGACGATGTTCGCCGGCTTGCCGGATTCCGCGGCGCGCGCCGTCGCGATCGCGCGTTCCTTCTCGATGGCTTCGGCCGGCACATGCTCCTTGCGCAATGCCATCGGCTTGCTCCAGGCGACATGCATCGCGATTTCCTTGCCGAGCACGTCGTTGCCCCCGGTCACGTCGACCAGCACGCCGATCCGCGTGCCGTGAACGTACGACGCGATCCGCCCTTGCGCCTCGCGCCGCGCGAATCGCCGGATGGACAGGTTCTCGCCGATCTTCTGCACCAGCGCCACGCGCCGCGCCTCGACGGTGTCACCGGACGCGAGCGTCTGTGACGCCAGCGCGGCGGCGTCCGCCGGCCGTTGCTGCCCGACGATGCGCGCTAGCTCGGTGGCGAATGCCTTGAACTCCTCGTTCTTCGCGACGAAGTCGGTTTCGCAATTGACCTCGACGAGCGCCGCGACCTTCGCGTCCGCGGCGACATAGAGTCCGATCACGCCTTCGGCGGCAATGCGGTCGGCCGCCTTGTTTGCCTTCGCGCCGCTCTTGATCCGCAACAGCTCCTCGGCCTTGCCCAAGTCGCCGTCGGCCTCGGTCAACGCCTTCTTGCACTCCATCATGCCGAGGCCAGTGCGCTGGCGCAGGTCCATCACCATGCTCGCGGAAATGTCCGCCATGTCATGCTCCGAAAATTGCTCGCACGGCCCGTTGGCCGCCACGCGAGAGTGAAGGCGTGAATGCGTCGCTCAAGCGGACGCGTCTTCCGCGACTTCGACAAATTCGTCCCCGCCCTGGACGATCTCCTGCACCGATTGGCTCTTGCCCTCGAGCACCGCATCGGCGGCACCCCGGGCATACAGCCGGATCGCGCGGCTCGAATCGTCGTTGCCGGGAATCACGTAGGCGATCCCGTCCGGGCTGTGATTGGTGTCGACGACGGCGACGATCGGTATCCCGAGCTTTTTCGCCTCGGTCACCGCGATCTTGTGGTAGCCGACGTCGATGACGAAAATCGCGTCCGGCAGCGCGCCCATATCCTTGATGCCGCCCAGGCTTTTGTGGAGCTTGTCCATTTCGCGCTTGTGCGACAAGGCCTCGCGCTTCGTCATCCGCTCCAGCGTGCCGTCGCCCACCATCGTCTCCAAGTCCTTCAGCCGCTTGATCGACAGCTTGACCGTCTTGAAGTTGGACAGCATGCCGCCGAGCCAGCGATGATCCACGAACGGCATGCCGCAGCGCTGTGCTTCCTCGGCGACGATCTCGCGCGCCTGGCGCTTGGTGCCGACGAACAGGATGGTGCCGCGATTGCTGGCGAGCTGACGCAAGTATTTCATCGCGTCGTTGTACATCGCCAGCGTCTTTTCGAGGTTGACGATGTGAATCTTGTTGCGCTGGCCGAAGATGAAATCGGCCATCTTCGGATTCCAGTAGCGGGTCTGGTGGCCGAAGTGGACTCCGGCTTCCAGCATTTGACGCATCGTGACCGACATTCCTACACTCCTTGTCAGGGTTGAGCCTCCACCCGCGCGTTGCGGCCCGTGCTTTGTGGTCCCGGCACGGGCACCCTGAGAACGCAGGTGTGCGTATTGGTGGTACGTTGCTCGGTCGTCTCGATCCCGCGCCGCTTGCATCGGGCGCTTTGCGACGCCATGTGACCGAAATCGGAGGCGCCGAACGCGCGGAGTGGCTAAGTCGACGCAAGCCGACCGGTTTCCAAGCGCGTGCTCGAGCTAACTTGTTATTCTAACACGCATTCATCGCTGCCGGTCCTCCCGATTCGCGCCGGCACCTACCCCACGGCACCTATGATCGAACCCACGACCCACTCCGTCCCCTCCTCCGCCGTTGCGAACGCCACCGTGATCTGCCCCGTCGGCGACCTGGGCGTCCTGTGGTTCGACGGCCGGGACGCGGAAGCGTTCCTGCAAGGACAGTTGTCGAGCGACGTCGCCGAGCTTAAGCCCGGAGCGAGCCAGCGATCGAGCTACAACTCGCCCGGCGGGCGCATGCTCGCGAGCCTGCGGCTGTGGCGCGATCCGGACGTCGCGACGGGTCATGCCTATGGGGCGCTGCTTGCTGCCGATTTGGCGGCGCCGATCGCGAAGCGACTGGCCATGTTCGTATTGCGATCGGAGGTCGCCGTCGCCGATGCGACCGCTGCGCATGCGGTGCTGGGCATCGCGGGGCCGCGCGCCGCGGCGACGATCGCCGACACCTTTGGCGCGGCGCCGGTTCGGAACGGTGTCGTCACGATCGCCGGCGGCACGGCGCGGTTGATCCGGTTGCCCGACGATCGATTTCTCATTGTCGCGATGGCGGAGGCCGAAGGCGACATCCGCCGCGCGCTCGGGACGCAGGTCGTCGCCGGTGAGGCGGCGCTGTGGCGCGGGTGGTCGATTCGCGCCGGCGTGCCGCTCATCACCGCGGCGACCTCCGATCGGTTCGTGCCGCAAATGCTGAATTGGGACGCGCTCGACGGAATCAGCTTCCAGAAGGGCTGTTACCCGGGACAGGAAATCGTCGCCCGGACGCGGTACCTCGGGCGGCTCAAGGAGCGCCTGTACGCGTTTCATCTCGACCCGTCTTCCGTGCCCGATCCGGGAACGCGCGTGTTCAGCCCGGCCTTCGGCGACCAGCCGTGCGGAACGATCATCAATGCAGCGCCAGCGCCCGATGGCGGTGTCGCGCTTCTCGCCGTCGTCCAGATCGCAGCGGCGGAATCACGTGGCGTGTCCCTTGCCGCACCCGACGGCCCGGCGCTCCATTCGGTGGCGTTGCCGTACTCGATTACAACCACCGAACCGCCACGCCGCAGCGCGTGACGCTTGGAGCCTCTGATTAAGCCCGACGCGGACGCGACGCATCGCTGGCCGGGGACGATGGCGCGAAGCCAGGGAGCAGCGTAGGCGCGTGTGCAAGCCGAACGAAAGCCCCGTGTCAGCGAAGGCTAACGTGAAGCATGGCGAACGTTAAGCCGCGAAGCGGCGGCCGCAACTACCAAGGCAGCGACCCGGCCAGCCCCGTCCCTCCGGGTTGCTGCGCCATGCGGCGTCGGCTTTGCCGGCCTCCTCGGCTCGCAGTACAAACTGCGACCTTCGTGGTCCGTCGCGCATCCCTCCGCATTGCGCGGCAACGCGCTCCAGGTGGGGCTTAATCAGAGGCTCCCATGTGCCTCGCCGTCGTCGCGCTCGATGCGCACCCGCGTTATGCACTCGTCGTCGCCGCCAATCGCGACGAATATCATGCGCGGCCCGCGGCACCCGTCGCTTGGTGGGACGACGGCCCGAACGGCGGCACCCTCGCGGGGCGCGACCTCGAAGCAGGCGGCACGTGGTTAGGCGTCACGCGGCGCGGCCGTTGGGCCTTTGTCACCAACGTGCGCGAGCCGGGCCGACACGATGCCACCGCGCCGTCGCGCGGCGCATTGGTGCCGCGATTCTTGCGTAGCAATCGTTCGGTCGAGGCGGCGCTCGCCGACGGGCTGGCGGATACGGCACGCTACAACGGATTCAATCTGCTCGGCGGCGACATGGCAGGCGCGGCCTGGGGTTCGAACCGCGTGCCGGGCGTTCAATCGCTCTCGACCGGCGTGCACGGCGTATCGAATGCCCGTCTCGATACGCCGTGGCCCAAGCTCGAGCGCACGAAGGCCGGTTTGTCGGCGTGGGCGGCGGACGGCGATGACAACCTCACGCCGCTGTTCGACTTGCTCGCCGATCGTGCCCGTCCTCCCGACGCGATGCTGCCTTCGACCGGCGTATCGCTCGATTACGAACGCCTGCTGTCGTCGCCTTTCATCGTCAGCCGGCGCTATGGCACACGCTGTTCGACCGTACTGACGATCACGCGAACGGGCGCCGCGCATCTGGTCGAGCGCGCGTTCGACGCCGACGGCGCGCCGGCGGGAGAGGTCGCGCACCGGTTCGCGATCAACGAAGCGAGCGATCCATGATCCGATGCAGGATCCCCGCCTCCTCGAAGGCCTCGCCGGTGGCGCCGAACCCATAGCGCGCATAGAACGGCATCGCGCTGATCTGCGCATTGAGGATGGCGCGCCGATGCCCGGCCTCGCGCGCAAGCTCGAGGAGCCGCAACAGCATCGCCGCGCCAACGCCGCGCCCGCGCCAGTCCGCCAGGACTGCCATGCGACCGATGTGGCCGTCCGGCAGCAGCCGGCCGCAACCGACGGGACGCGCGTGCGAATCCACCGCGAGGGCATGCACGGATTGGTAATCAAAATCGTCCCATTCCAGATTTTCGGGTACCCCTTGCTCGACGATAAACACGGCGCGGCGCACCGCGCGCAAGGCGGCGCTGTCGGCGGCCCAATCGGTGATGCGCACCTCGAACGGCTCCACCGAGGTTAGCCGCCGTAGTGCGACAGCGTGAGCCGCGCCATGCCGTCGCGCGCCTCGAGCAGACAACGCCCGCCGACGGGGAGCGTGAGCTTGTCGCGCACGTGCCCGAACGGCAGCCCGGTGTAGATCGGCACTTGGGCGCGCTCGCGCAAGTGCGAGATCGCGGCCGCGAGATCGTAGCCCTCGTCGTTTGCGTTGAGCTGATACTCGGTGAACGCCCCGAGCATCACGGCGCGCTGCCGCTCGAGCACCCCCGCGTGCAGCAGCTGATACAACAAACGCTCGACGCGATACGGATGCTCGCCGACGTCCTCGACGAACAGCACGCCACCCTCGATATCGGGCAAGTAGGGTGTCCCGACGAGATGGGCGACCATCGAAAGATTGCCTCCCCATAGCGTCCCGCTCGCAACGACCGGCGACGGGCCTTCGAGCGCGCATTCGATTTCCCATGCGGTATGGTCGAGAACGCCGAAGCATTGCTCGAACGTGAAGGCGGATGGATGCTCGGCACCGAAGTCGTAGGCCGCCATCGGTCCGGCGAAGGTGACCATACCGGCGCGCGCCAGCGCGGCCAGCTGGAACACGGTGAAATCGGAGTGACCGAGCCAGCGTTGGCGGCGTGCCGCGAGCGCGGCGTAGTCGATCCGGTCGAGCAGCCGGGTCCATCCGTAGCCGCCGCGAACCGCGACGACGACGTCGAGGTCCGCCGCCGCCATCCGTACGACGGATGCCAATCGCTCTTCGTCGGGCGCCGAGAAGCGCTGCTCGCGGCTTCTTGCCGTCGCGTCGACGACGACCGTGTGTCCCAGCGCCGAGAGCCGCGCAACGGCGCGATCGATCGCCGCGGGCTCGGTCGCGAAGCCCGCGGGCGCATAAAAGCCGAATTGCAGGGTGCGGTCGGGCACGCGGACGATCAGGAGGGACCTTGACGACGATGCGCGAAAAAATCGGACAGCAGCATACCGCATTCGTCGGCGCGCACGCCGCCCGCGACGATCGCGTGATGATTGAGCCGCGGATTCGCGAACAGGTCGACGACCGAGCCGCAGGCGCCCGTCTTCGGATCCCGCGCGCCATAGACGACGCGTGCGATGCGCGCATGGAGGATCGCGCCCGCGCACATCGCGCAGGGCTCGAGCGTCACGTACAGCGCGCAATCGACGAGACGATAGTTGCCCGCCACGGCCGCAGCGGCGCGAAGCGCGCCGATTTCCGCGTGCGCCGTGGGATCGCAATCCGCAATCGGCGCATTGCCGCCGCGGCCGATCACGGCGCCCTCGCGGACGACGACCGCGCCCACCGGCACTTCGCCGCGCGCACCGGCGGCACGGGCGAGCGCCAGCGCTTCGCCCATCCACGCGTCGTCAGCGGAGCTCACCGGTGGCGTCCGCCTTCCGGGCGTGTCATCAGGATTCCTCGCCGACGATGGCCTCCGCCTCGATTTCCACGAGCAGCTCCGGCGCCACCAACTTCGCGACCTCGACCATCGTGCACGCGGGACGAATCGACGCGAACGCTTCACCGTGCGCGCGTCCGATCGCCTCCCACTGCGCGATGTCCGTCACGAAGATCCGTGTTCGCACGACGTCGCGAAGCGAGGCGCCGGCGCGCTCGAGCGCGGCCGCGATGTTCGCGATCGCCTGCTGCGCTTGCGCGTAAGGGTCGCCGATGCCGACGATGCCGCCCTGTCCGTCGGTCGCGGTCGTTCCGGACACATGAACGACATTCCCGAGCCGCACCGCGCGCGAATAGCCGACGACCGGCTCCCAGGGCGTTCCGGAGTCGATGTTCGTTCGTTTCATGAGATCTCCGTTGCCTCGCTATTCCCACTCGATCGTCGCCGGCGGCTTGCTCGAAATGTCGTAGACGACCCGGTTGATGCCGCGCACTTCGTTCGTGATCCGGTTGCTGATCCGCGCCAGCAGGTCCGCCGGCAGCGGCGCCCAGTGCGCCGTCATGAAATCGGTCGTCTGCACGGCGCGAAGCGCGATCGTGTGCTCGTAGGTTCTGCCGTCGCCCATCACGCCGACCGAGCGGATCGGCAGGAACACCGCGAACGCCTGCGACGTCTTGTCGTACCACGAGCGGCCGTCGCCATCGTGCGCAGCGCGCAACTCGTCGATGAACACGGCGTCGGCACGACGCAGGAGCTCCGCCCACTCGCGCTTCACCTCGCCCAGGATGCGCACACCCAGTCCGGGTCCGGGAAACGGATGGCGGAACACCATTTCGCGCGGCAAGCCGAGCGCCTGACCCAGCTCGCGCACTTCATCTTTGAAGAGCTCGCGCAACGGTTCCAGGAGCTTCAAATGCAACGTCTCGGGCAGTCCGCCCACGTTGTGATGCGACTTGATCGTATGTGCCTTTTTCGTCGCGGCGCCGGCCGATTCGATCACGTCGGGATAGATCGTGCCCTGCGCCAGCCATTTCACGCTGGGAAGCTTCGCCGCTTCGCGTTGGAACACGTCGACGAAAAGCTTGCCGATGATCTTGCGCTTCGTTTCCGGATCCTCGACGCCCGCGAGCGCGGCGAGAAACTCGCTGCCGGCATCGACATGGACCACACGCACGCCGAGATTCCGCGCAAACGTGTCCATCACCTGCGCCGCCTCGTCTTGCCGCAACAGGCCATGATCGACGAACACGCAGACCAGCCGATCGCCGATCGCTTTGTGGATCAGCGCCGCCGCGACCGACGAGTCGACGCCGCCGGAGAGCCCGAGCAGCACTTCTTCGGTTCCGACTTTCGCGCGGATCGCGGCGACCGCCTCGCCGGCGTAGTCGTGCATATTCCAGTCTTCGCCGCAGCCGCAGATCTCATGCGCGAAGCGGGCGAGAACCGACGCGCCCTGCCGCGTATGCGTGACTTCGGGATGGAACTGAACCCCGTAGAGCTTGCGCGACTCGTCCGCCATCGCCGCGATCGCGCAGGACTTCGACGAGCCGATGACGCGAAAGCCCGGCGGCAGCGCGATGACCTTGTCGCCGTGGCTCATCCAGACGTCCAAGAGACCGTGGCCTTCGGAGCTCGCACGGTCCTGAATGTCGCGGAGCAGCGCCGAGTGACCGCGGGCGCGGACTTCCGCGTAGCCGAACTCGCGCACGTTGCCCATCTCGACGCCCCCGCCCAATTGCGCGGCCATTGTCTGCATGCCGTAACAGATGCCGAGCACCGGCACCCCCGCCGACCACACCGCCTTCGGCGCGCGCGGTGTGTGGCCTTCGGTGACGCTGTTCGGTCCGCCCGACAGGATGATGCCGCGCGGCGCGAAGGCGCGGATGAAATCGTCGCCGACGTCGTACGGATGGATTTCGCAGTAGACGTGCGTTTCGCGGAGCCGGCGCGCGATCAGTTGCGTGTACTGCGCGCCGAAGTCCAGAATCAGTATTTTCGAATGAGAGGGCGATTGCATGGTCGTGTTGCGGTAACCGCGTTTTGTGTCGGACTCGGGTCCGATGCGCAACCGCGTTGCACGCGGCGTCGGTCGGCTCCGGAGTTGCCGGTCACTTTGGGTCGCCGCCGGTCAACGCGCCTGCGCGTCGTTGCGCGAGTTCATGCCTCGCCACGATCAAGGCAACGCGAGTTTGTGCCGGCGCCCTTGCCGCGCTCATCACTCGACTTGGTAGTTCGGGGCCTCTTTGACAATCTGAACGTCGTGGACGTGCGACTCGCGCATGCCGGCCGCCGTGATCTCGACAAATTGCGCGCGCGTGCGAAGCTCGTCGATGTTGCCGCAGCCGCAATAGCCCATCGCCGCGCGGAGCCCGCCCATCAGCTGGTGAATGACGTTGAACAGCGCGCCCTTGTACGGGACGCGTCCCTCGATGCCCTCCGGCACGAGCTTTTCCGCGGCCGCGATCGGGTCTTCTTTTTCCAGCTCTTGAAAGTAGCGATCCGAACTCCCCTCCTGCATCGCCGCCAGGCTGCCCATGCCGCGATAGCTCTTGTACGAGCGGCCCTGATACAGCTCGATCTCGCCCGGTGATTCGTCGGTGCCCGCGAACAGGCTCCCCAACATCACGCTATGCGCGCCTGCGGCGATGGCCTTGGCGATGTCACCCGAAAAGCGGACGCCGCCGTCGGCGATCGCCGGCACGCCGGCCTTGTCGGCGCCTTCCAGCGCCGACTGGATCGCCGATATCTGCGGCACGCCGACGCCGGCCACGATCCGCGTCGTGCAGATCGAGCCCGGACCGATGCCGACCTTGACGCCGTCGGCGCCGTGGTCCGCCAGTGCCTTGGCGCCGTCGGCGGTCGCGACGTTGCCACCGATCACCTGCAACTGCGGAAAGCGTTTCTTCACCCACTGCACACGGTCGAGCACACTCTGCGAGTGGCCGTGCGCGGTGTCGACGACGATCACGTCCGCGCCTGCCGCAACGAGCGCCTCGATGCGCTCCTCGTTTTCGGACGAGACGCCCACTGCGGCGCCGACGCGCAATCGTCCGAGATCGTCCTTGCACGCGAGCGGATGCTCGGTCGCCTTGAAAATATCCTTGACCGTGATGAGTCCGCGGAGCTCCATACCGGCATTGACGACAAGCACGCGCTCGAGACGATGGCGATGCATCAGCTCCTTCGCGTGATCGAGCTCGGTGCCCTCGGGAACCGTGACTAGGCGCTCGCCCTTCGTCATGATGTTGGACACCGGCTGGTCGAGGTTCGTCTCGAAGCGCAAGTCGCGATTGGTGACGATGCCGACGACCCGCCGCCCTTCGACGACCGGCAGCCCGGAAATCTTGTGTTGCTGGGTGAGCGCCAGCACTTGGCGCACCGACATCGTCGGCGGAATGGTGATCGGGTCCTTGACGACGCCGCTCTCGAAACGCTTGACCTTCGCCACTTCGGCCGCCTGCTTTGCCGGCGACATGTTCTTGTGGATGAAGCCCAAGCCGCCCTCCTGCGCGATCGCGATGGCGAGCCGGGACTCGGTGACCGTATCCATCGCCGCCGACAGGAGCGGGATGTTGAGCGTGATCGAGCGGGTGAGGTGGGTCGCGAGCGATGCCTCGCGGGGTACGACTACCGAATAGGCGGGGACCAGCAGGACGTCGTCAAAGGTGAGCGCTTTGCGGACGACACGCATCGCAAAATCTCCTGTGCGCAAAAACCGATTATACCCGCGTCGGACACTCCTCCCAAGAGCGATGCGACATGAATGCCACAGCCGGCGCGGTTTCCGGAGGCAATAGCCGTTGTCGCCGTTGACGTCCGGAAGCGCCGGGCGTAACTTGCCAGCGTCATAAACGATGCCCGGATGGCCTATGAACCCCCTGCCGAGCCGAGTCACTCTGCCGATATGCGTTGTCGTCGGCGTGCTGATGTTCGCGCTTCCCGCGGCCGCGACGCTCTACAAATGGACCGACGCCAACGGCCGCGTCGTCTATTCGGACCAGCCGCCTCCAGGCAAGACGGACGTGAAGACGTTGCAGGGGCCGCCGCCGCCCGCGAATCCCGCCGCGGCGAAGGAATTGGCCAACAAGGAGCTCGAATACAAGCAGCGCCAGCTCGAGACCGTTGAAGCGGACAAGAAGGCCGACAAGGATCGTGTCTCGGCGAAAGCATTGACCGAGAATTGCATGCAGGTCAAAGGCTCGCTCGACCAGCTCGGGTCCGACCTCACGCTGTATCGAGTGAACGAAAAAGGCGAGCGCATCGCCATGGACGACACCGCGCGTCGCGCAGAACGCGATCGGCTGGTCAAGTGGATGAAGGACGCGAAATGCCCGGTGTGATGCCGTCCGTCGTCGGCTGCTGCTACTTCTTCTCCAGCGCGGCCTGATTAATCTTCACGTCGGCGCCGGCCTTGAGGCTGCCGAGGTAGGCCGTCAACACTTCGCGGCCCAGCAGTTCGCCGACGCGTGTTCCCGCCTGCGCGAGTTTCCCGGCGTCGGGCGCCGGCGCGTCGATCACCTTCATCAGCTTGTCGATCGAATAGCCGCCGCGCTCGTTGGTCGCGCCGGTGTAGGCGGGCAGCTTCGTCGGACTGGCCTGAAAGACCTTGACGAGCGCCTCGGGCGAGACTCCCGGCTGCGGCTGGTTGCGAACGACGTCGATCGGCTTTCCGAACGTGAGCCCGGCCTCGCTATTGCTCTTGCCTGATTGCAGCGCCGCAAGCTTCTCTTCGCCGGTCTTCTGCGCCAATTCCGCGGCGGCACGCGAAACGAGCTGGCGGCGGATTTCCGGCGCGACGTCGGCGAATGCCCGCGGCGTCGACGGCTTGTATTCGACGATGCGACCGGCCATCAATACGTTCGGCGCGACCTCGATCGCCTCGGTGTTGCGCTTCGCTTCCCGCGACTCCGGCGAAAACAGCGCGTCGGCGAATTTGGAATTGCCGAGCGCCGCGGCCTGAATCTGCGCGCGTGTCACCATTCCCGTGGTCTCGACCTTGAGATCGAGTGCCTTGGCGACCGGCGCGAGCGAATCCGCCTGCTCATAGACGAGGTTCTGGAATTTTTCGGCCTCGCTCGCGAATGCCTGCGAGCCCTTCTGCCGCTTGAGCTCGGTCTCGATCTGCGCCTTCATTTCGTCGAAGGTTCGCACATGCGACGGCATGATGCCGGTGACCTTGATCACATGAAAGCCAAAATCGGTCTGCACCGGCCCGACGATGTCCCCGGCGTTCGCGGCGAATACCGCATCCTC
>CATPAO010000193.1 GCA_955652025.1 Casimicrobiaceae bacterium | reverse complement strand
GCACCAGCGCGACGGCGACCAGCAGGCAGGCGAAGGATGAGCGAAGGTTTCTCATGGGAGGCTTTGGACGCAGCGACGGAAGTCGTCCGCGATTTTATCGATCTTTTCGGCGAGGAACGCGGCGCGCCGATACGACAAGCCGAGTTGCAGCGTGTCGCCGCAGGTGGTCGCCGCAACGACCAGCGGTGCCAACGGCCCGGTCGGCACCGCGCGGAGATAGTCGGGCGGTGGCGTATCGGTTCCGCTCGGATTCCAAAGCGCGTTCACGTTGAGCGTGGAGAGTCCCGCCAATACCGGGTAGGTCTTGGCGTAGAGGTGTCGGCGCCGGCGGGCATTCAGGAACGGCCAGACGATTGCGTTGACGCGTACCGCCAACAGTGTCTGCAGGTAGATTTTCCGGGTCTTGATCAACGCCGTCTCGCGATGAATGTCCTGGGCGAGCGTCGCAAGCGTGATGCCCGCGGGCACCGGATGCGACAGTCGGATCGAGCTCAGAAATTGGCCGAACACCTCGCACGTGCCGAAGGCCGATTCGGCGCGCAGGTTGACGATCGACGCGACAGCGATTTCGCGCCGCCGCGGCGCGCGTTGGCGTTCGACCACGTGCGGCGCCAGCACCAGGAAAAGGGCTGCGAGCAGCAGGTCGTTGAACGTGACGCCCCATGCTTTCGCGTTGGTGCGTATCTTGGCCAAGAGGGGCGCGTCGAGCCGCACGTGCATGAAGCGGTTATAGCCGTCGCTCTCGTCGGCATACCGTGGCCGCACGCCGCGCCGACAGCTCGCCGCGATGCGACCGAGCCACGGCAGTCCGCGCGCAATCGTGCCGGCGTTGCGGCGTAAGAGCGGAGCGAATGTGGCGGGATAGAGATTCGGTCGATCGCCTTCCGGGGAGTCGCCGGCATAACGCGCCGCGACGCTCGTCAGCAGCACGACGATCGAATCGCCGCCGGCGACGAAGTGATCGTAGGCGAGCCCGAGCCGGAACGCGCCCTGTTCCGGAACGGCGAAGAACCGGAACGGAACGATGGCGCCGGTCGAGGGAAACGCCCGGTTCAGCTGGCGCTCGATCTCGACGCAAACCGCAGCGGTCGTGTCGCCGCCGTCGTCGATGATCTCGATCTCGATCGCCGGCGGGCCGCCGCGATATTCGTAACGCTGCCGTGCGCGGTCGAATACGAATCCGGTCAATCCTGTCGCCGCCAGCTCACCGCGGATCGCGGCCGCAAGCTGTGCACGATCGAGCTCGCGCGTGATGCGAATGACATGGACGGCGTTGTAAGGATAGAGATCGCGCCACCGCAACATCGCTGCCTGGAACGCATTGAGGCGCCCCCTCATGGCGCGGCGCTTGCGGCGCGAATCGCCCGCTGCGCCTCGAGACACCAGCGCTTTTTCACGTCGTGCCAAATGTCCGCGGCGTGCGCGAGATTCGAGGCGTCGACGCCGGATTGCGACGGCAGCGGCGGAGGCGTGGCCGTCGGCGCGTACCGCTCGATCCATTGCCGCGTGGCGGCTTGGGCGGCGAGATGGCGTGTGCGCGGCAGCCCGATGTGACTGTACGACGCCGGAAGCGTGACGTTGCGAACCTGCGCGTCGCCGGTTGCCCGATACGGCTCGTCGCCGAACAGATTACCGGCGATCAAGTCGCCCGGAATGGTGAAGCCGGTAAACTCTTCGACCGAATCCGGAATACGGCGCAGGCGCGGCAGCATCGTCCATTGTCCGAGCAGCACGCGCGGCAGCTTGCCGGTCGCGAGTGCCGCGGCGTAGCCGACCTTCAAGCCGACGACCGGCCGCGTCGCGCCGGTCAGCGGATCGCGTATCGTCGTCCGCGGCAACGGTTCGTCGCGCACGGGATCCCAGACCGGGATCGCGCTTTCGAATTCGCCGGCGAGCTCGTGCAGCGTGCGCACGGCGAGCATGCCGCCCTGGCTGTGGCCGATCAACATCGGCATCATGCCGTCGTGCTCGTAGTACCAGGCGATCTCGCCGGCAAGGCGCGCGCTGTCGGTGAAGCTTCCTTGCGACAGGTTACCGTCGTGCGGATTCCTGAGCCGATCCTCCGGATAGCCCATCGCGACCAGGAAGTCGGCGAACGGCCGCATCGAGACGAATGCGAGGCTGCCCTCGATCGCGATGACGCGCGGCGCTGGAGCGTGCGACAGCGTCTCCCGCACCTCGACGTCGGTGATGCGCTCGGGCGACAGCGCCAGTACGCGCGCGGCGAGGGCCGGATCGAGCGTGCGCCATTCCTCGACAGCGTCCCCCGCGATCGCCGCATCGCAAAGCGCGGCGAGCACCGGAAAAAGAACGGTCAACCTCCACGACCGCCGGCGGCTAGGATCCACGCGACGATAGACGCGGCAGAAAGCGCCCGGTGCGTGCCACGTAGCGGCGATAGCTTTC
Source organism: Casimicrobiaceae bacterium (assembly GCA_955652025.1). Taxonomy (GTDB): domain Bacteria; phylum Pseudomonadota; class Gammaproteobacteria; order Burkholderiales; family Casimicrobiaceae; genus VBCG01. The sequence goes on along the minus strand of CATPAO010000193.1, from coordinate 10,690 downwards.
GCCGTGCATAGCGGTCAGGTGGTCTTCCTCGTTGCGCGCCTTGAGATTCATCAACGTGAGGTGGACGACTGCGATCGCGATCATCGGCGCCGTCGGCACGATCAGCGCCGAACACACGATCAGAAGCATGCTGAGCGCGTAAATCGGATGGCGGACGCGCGCGAACAATCCGTCGGTGATGAGGTCGGTTTTTCGCGCGCCGACGTCCATCCGCCAGTCCTCGCCCATCCGCAGCCAGCATTTGACCGTCGCGAGCAGACAAAGAACCGCGCTTGCCGCGGCGACCCAACGGAGCGCCGAATACAGCGTGTCGGAGCGCGCGAATGCGGGAAGCTCGAACGCCGAACCGGCGCGAGTGAGCGCGGCGTACGGCAGATACATCCAGGCCGCCACGAGCGGCACCCAAACCAGCCACATGTACCGCTCGACGCGTTGCTCCGGCACCAGCCCGACCAGCTTTTGGTTGCGATGCCGTACGCGAATGACCATGATCGCCACCCCAAGCCAATAGGCCCAGATCGTTGCGATCAACACGACTAACGGGACGTCTCTCATGCGCGCGCCGCCGGCACCATCGTTGCCGGTAGCGACCCGATTATAACGTTGCACCGTAGCGCGACTCGTAAGACGCCGCGCAAGCGCCCTCGGGCGCGAGTCTCAGATCCTTTCGATGATCGCCGCGATGCCCTGGCCGCCGCCGATACACATCGTGATCAGCGCGTAGCGGCCGCCGGCGCGCTGCAATTCGTACATCGCCTTCACCGCGAGCAGGCATCCGGTGGCGCCGATCGGGTGGCCGAGCGCGATCGCGCCGCCGTTCGGGTTGACCTTTTTAGCATCGAGACCGAGCTCCTTGTTGACGCCGAGCGCCTGCGCCGCGAACGCCTCGTTCGATTCGATCACGTCGATGTCGCCGAGCTTGAGGTTCGCCTTCGCGAGCGCGCGCTTGACTGCGCTGACCGGTCCCAGTCCCATGATCTTCGGATCGACGCCGGCATGGCCGTAGGAAACGAGACGCGCCATGGGCTTCAGCCCTTTCTTTTCGGCCGTCGAGCGTTCCATCAGCACGACTGCCGCCGCCGCATCGTTGATGCCGGACGCGTTGCCGGGCGTGACGGTGCCATTTTCCTTGACGAAGACGGCCTTCAGCTTGGCCATGCCTTCGGCGGTCGCGTCATTTCTCACGTGCTCGTCGGTGTCGAATTGCACCGTCCCCTTGCGGCTCTTCAATTCGATCGGAAGGATCTGGCTCTTGAAGTGTCCGGCGGCGATCGCCGCCGCGGCGCGCTTGTGGCTCTCGACGGCAAAGGCGTCCTGCTGCTCGCGCGTCACGCCGCACCGGGTCGCGACGTTCTCCGCGGTGATTCCCATGTGAACCGTGTCGAAGGGGTCGGTGAGCGCGCCCACCATCATGTCGACGGTCTTGTTGTCGCCCATCCGCGCGCCCCAGCGCTGCGTCAGGTTCGCGTACGCGGCGCGGCTCATGCTTTCGGCGCCACCCGCGACCGCGGCGTCGGTATCTCCGAGCAGAATGTATTGCGACGCGCTCACGATCGCCTGCAGCCCGCTGCCACACAGGCGGTTCAAGGTTAGCGCGCCGCTTTCATGCGGCAAGCCGCCGTCGACCGCCGCCACGCGCGACAGGTACATGTCCTTCGCTTCCGTGTGGATGACGTTGCCGAACACGCATTGCCCGATGTCTTTCGGATCGGCTTTTGCGCGCGCGAGCGCCTCCCTCACGACCTTGGCCGCGAGCTCGGTCGGCGGAAGGTCTTTCAGACTGCCGCCGTAATCGCCGATCGCGGTCCGGACGCCGCTCAGAATGACGACTTCTCTTCCGTTGCTCATGGGGAGGCTCCTTGGTAGGTTTCCCATCATACGTCGCGGGGGCACGGGCCAACGCCGGCCCCGTCGAACGTAGATCAAGGCGGCACGCCGCCGTTTCAACGGCGTGCGTTGCACGTTCGAAGCCGCTCCTGAGGGCGAAGCGTCGCCGTAGCGCGCGGTGCAGGGTTCGGCCGCTACTTCGCCTTGAGCAACTTTGCGGCCTTGGCGACCGACTTCGGCTTGACCCACATGATCGCCGCGTACCGCCCGCCGCCCGCCGACACCGCGTCGACGGCGGTGACGTTGATCTTCGCGCCGGCCAGCTTGTCGAGGACGCCGGTCATCGCGCCGACGCGGTCGTCGCCGCGCACGAGAAATCCCGTTTTTTTGGCCGACAGCTTGAGGCCGAGCCGCTTCGCCGCACGACGCAACTTCGCCGAATCTTCGGGGACGAGATCGAGTTGCGCCTTCTTGCCGCTCGGGAAGCCGGAGAACGCGAGCAGATTGACGCCTTCGGCCGCGAGGCGGGACATGATCTTCGCGCCCTTGCCGGCGTTGTTCGGCACCATCGTGTAGAAATAATCGACCTTGCGCAGCTTTTCGCTCATCGTGTCCTCCGTTGGGTTTCGGCCCGGGGTCGCCCGCGGCATTGCGCGCTTGGGCATTGGCACGGCGACGATTCTGCGTCACGCTATCGCCTAACGCAAATCGGCGGAGGAATCGCGATGGTGCAATCCGACGACCCGAAGTGGAAGCATCACGGCGTGCGTGTCGTGCGCGCGGATCAGCTCGACGTCAACACCGCGCAAACGCCCGGCATGAACCGCGCCGCGGCGATCAATTACGCGCGAATGGGCGCCGAAAAATTGTGGGCCGGCACCGTGGTCATCCATCCGAAGGCCAAGACCGGCGCGCATCATCACGGCCCGGTCGAAAGCGTGATCTACGTCGTCCGCGGCCGCGCGCGGATGAAATGGGGCGATCGGCTCGAGTACACCGCCGAAGCAGGCCCCGGCGACTTCATCTACGTCCCGCCGTACGTGCCGCACCAGGAGATCAACGCGAGCGATACGGAGCCGCTGTCGTGCGTGCTATGCCGAAGCGGGCAGGAGCCGGTCGTCGTCAACCTCGACTTGCCGAACGTCGAGCCCAATCCGGAGGACGTGCATTGGGTCGATAATATTCACGCGGCGCCGAACGAGAAACGCGGTTAAGCGCAAATCGTCAACGCCGCGCGTCGACGTCGTAGTACCACCACTGCTCGCGCCGGAACGGGTTCGCCTTGTAGCCTTTGAGCCACGGCTGGGTCAGCACGTTGTAGTACGAATAGTCGACCAGGATCCAGGGCGCGTAGCCCAGGATCAGATCGTTCATCTTGCGGAAGAGCGCGTTCCGTTCCGGGCCGTCGGGCAGCGCGTGCGCGGCTTCGTACAGCTTGTCGTACTCCGGCAGTCGGAGCCGCGCGTCATTCGATGTGCCGATGTTCTTGCTGTACAGGTAGCTGTAGTAGGCGTCGCCGTCGGGAGTCGCGCTGATCCAGCCCAGCCCCCACATCATCAATTGTCCCGCCTCGGACATCTTGTTCAACTCGGGCCACTTGTTCTTGAGGAACGTGACGCGGAGGCCGATGCTGTCCATGCTGCGCTTCCACAGTTCGTCGCTCGTCCGGGCGGCGGTGTCGGGCGTCGACGCCTTGACGATCGTGAGCGGCGTCCCGTCGGGATTCTCGCGATAGCCGTCGCCGTCGCGATCCTTGTAGCCGAACTTGTCGAGGAGCGCGCGCGCCGCCGCAGGGTCGAACATCGGCGCCGGTGTGAATGCGGGATCGTGGCCGAACAATGCGGGCGGCACCGGCTGCGACGCCGGAATCGCCTGGCCGTACTGCAAGAGCTTGATGTTGGCCTCGCGATCGTAGGCGAGGCTGATGGCGCGGCGCAGCGCGATCTTCGCCGGCGTGTATCCGCCCACCACCGCGTCGTCCATGTTGAAAAAAAAGAAATCGAGATTCGGGTCGACGCCGCGGGAGAGCGCGATGCCGCGTTTCGCCAGCGCGGGCTTCAACCGGTCGCCGTCCAGCGTGGTCTCGGCAAGCGACGGCGGATTGGCGAGGAACAGGTAGTCGAGCTTGCCGCGTTCGAACGTCAAGAGACGCGGCTGTCCCTCCTCGATGATGCTGATCTCGACATTGCCGACGATCGGCAAGGCGCGGCCGACCATGCCTTTGGCGATCGCCGCATCGGCGGGATCGCCGGTCGCCGGCGCGGGGTAGCGCACGTCGCGATAGTCGGGATTGGCTTCGAGCACGATTTTTTGCCCGCGCGTCCACGATTTGAGGCGATAGGGGCCCGTTCCCACCGGATTCTCCATCACCCGATGCGACGCGTCGCCGTAGGCGTCGACGACCTCGCGCGCCACCGCGGCGAAATCGCGCGCCGCGAGCCACCATCGGAACCCGTATTCGGGCCGGCGGAACTTGATCTGCAGCGTGTGGCGATCGAGCGCCTGCAAGCCCTCGATTTTCTCGTCGTAGTCGAACGTGCCGGACTTCCGCGCGCGGGCGAGCGGCTCGTCCAATCCGACCAGGTTGTTCTCGAGCAGGTAGAGGTCGTATGAGCGCACCTTGGGATCGAACATGCGCTTGATCGAGTAGACGTAATCCTGTGCCGTCAGCTCGCGCTTCTTGCCCTTGAACGCCGGATCGGCGGCGAAATAAATGCCCGGCCGGACCTTGATCGTGTACGTGCGCCCCCCGTCGGTGATCTGCGGGAGGCCGTCGGCCGTGTTCGGAAGCATCCGCACCGGCCGCGCGAAGTAGTCGAGTTGGTAGAGCGGGTCGAATATCGCCGCGCAGACCGAGTCCGAATAGGTGTCGTAGATCACTTGCGGGTCGAAGCCGTTTTCGGCGACGGGAAACGCGACCTGCAACGTCTTCGTCATGTCGGCCGCATGCGCGCCGGCGGTACTCGCGAAGAGCAGGCAAAGACCGATCGTGCGCCGGATCATTTCTTTTCCTGCAGTGCGAGAAAGTGCGACAGCCGGGCGATGCCGTCGACAAGTCTTGCCGGATCGGAGGCAAAGCACCAGCGCACGAACCCCTGGCCTTCGGGCCCGAACGCGCTGCCCGGCGCGAGGCCGAGCCGTGCCTCGCGCACCAGCGCCTTGCAAAACGAAAGGCTGTCGGTCAGGCCGGCGACCTTGAAGAACGCGTACATGGCGCCCGCAGGCGGCGCGACCTCGATGCCCGGGAGTGCGCCGAGCGCGGCGGTGAGGTAATCGCGCGCGGCGCGAAAGCGTGCGAGCGTGCGAAGGACGACCGGCTCGCCCCGCTCGATCGCGACGACGCCGGCGCGCTGAACGAACACCGGCGAGCACGATGTGTTGTATTCGATCAGCTTGCCGATATCGTCCATTAGCGGCCGCGGCGCGACGATCCATCCGAGCCGCCATCCGGTCATCGACCATGACTTCGAAAAGCTGTTGGTGCTCAACACGCGTTCGTCCGGATCCGCCCGTTCGAGAAACGACGGCGCGCATCCGTCATCGGCGTAGTGGAGGCGCTCGTACACATCGTCGGCGACGATCCAGATGCCGTGCCGGCGACAGTGCGCGAGGATCGCGTGCTGGTCGTCGCGCGACAGCGTCCAGCCGGTCGGATTGTTGGGCGAGTTGATCATCAAGAGGCGCGTGTCCGGCGCGAGTGCGGCAAGTAGCCGGTCGAGGTCGAGCGTCCATCCGCGCGGACCGAAATCGAGCGGCACGCAGACGACCTGCGCCGATAGGATTTTCGGAATCTCGGTCAGGTTCGGCCACAGCGGCGTGACGACGACGACGCGGTCGCCCGGGGCGACGAGCGCCTCGACCGCCAGCATCAACGCCGACATCCCCGACGCCGTAACGGCGATCGATGCCGCGTCGGTCGCTCGGTGCAGCCGCGTGACATAGGCGGCGATCGCGTCGCGTAATTCTTGAATGCCGAAATTCTGCGTGTAGAACGTCTCGCCGCGCGCGAGCGAGGCCGCGGCCTCGTCGCGGATGAATTGCGGCGTTACTTCGTCGGGCTCGCCGAACCAGAACGGCAGCACGTCGGGATCGGAGAGGCCGGCATTGGCGACTTCACGGATCTGCGAAGCGGCCAGTGAATGGATGGCCGGGCGAGCGAACGACGACATTAGGCGAGCGCGTGGAAACCTTAGGCGGCCGACAGCGACGAGGAGGGCACCTTATACTGCACTTGCCCTCTCTCGCAAGCGGGCGCCCTGCAAACGGATCATTCGCCGACCATGATGCTGCGCCCCCTCACGCTGATTGCGCTCAACGTGGTTGGCATCGTCGCCTGTGGCGGCTTGGGTGGCGCGGCGGGCTTCGGGGTGATCGGCTGGCTCGGCCTCACCGGCGTACTGGCCGCGATCGTGGCGACGATTGTCGGCATGCTGGTCGCCACCGTCGCGTGGGCGGCGGGCACGACGCTGTTGCGCGCACTTCGGATTCTGCGCTGACGATAGGCGCGCGCCGACTAGGGTGTCCGCGCTGATGTAGACCACATTTTCGAGGGCGAACCGTCACCGATCGCCAATCGCGGCGCCGAAAAACGCTGCCGGTCGTCGGCGCCGTCCAAGTCGCGTAAGATCATAAGCGGCCGTTGCGGTCCTCGTAGGGAGACCTTGTGAAGACTGTTCGTCAGCTCGCTGCTTTAGTTGCCGTCATCGGCGTGCCGTTTCTGTTCGGGTGCGCGTCGACGCCCGACGACAAGGACGCCGAAGCGCGTACGGAGAAGGTGTACCGGACCGGAAGCAATATTCCGGTGCGCGATCGCGACGTCAGCGAGGTGAAATCGATGAGCCAGGACGACTACAAGCGGATTCTGCCCCCGATTTCGATGCCGCCGCCCGGCGCCATGCGTTGACGCCGCTTACGCAGCTTCCGCGGTGACGATGTAGCGCAACGGCCCGCCCGGCACGAGCGCGTCGAACGGATAGCAGGTCACCAGCGTCAACGTCGGCGCGAGCGTGTCGCGCGCAATCGCGAGCGCGTGCACGTCGACGATCGCGATCTCGCGCACGCGATACGTAACGCGCACGCCGTCCGCACGTTCGACGATCAGCGTGTCGCCGACGGCGGTGCGCGCGAGAAAGCGGAAATGCGTGTCGCGATGCGCGGACAACACGGCGTTGCCCGCGGCGCCGGGCGGCGCCGAGCCGTCGAGATGACCGGGTCCCCATGCGAGCGTGCGGCCGCTCGCGCCGGACAGCACGAGCAGATCGACCGCCTGCGCCGGCGCGATGAGACGCGCGATCGGATGCGTGTCGGCCCACGGCCACGGCTTCGCGGGGGTCCCGTCCGTCCGCATTTTCGACCACGCCCGATGCAGCAGCGCTTGACCGAGCTCTGCTTTTGCATACAAATAAAGTCCGCGGCCGAGACTCGCGCCGCCGGCGAGTGCGAGCACGACGATGATCGCCGCGACGGTGAGACGCGACGCCCGCGCGCCGCCGAGTGGGGAAGACTCGACCGGGTGGAACCGACGCGCGATCCCGGATGCCGCTGCACGAGTCGGCGTGCGTGTGGCACGGCCCACCCGGCCGAACGGTCCTCCCCACTCAGCGGCACACATTCGATGGCGAGGCCCTGAGTCAGCAAACGCGCCGTGCCGCGCGCACCGTCGCGTCGACCGCGGAAAGACGCGCGAGGGTCGACGTCACGCGAACGTGGCGGCGCCGGTAAGCGTAGAGGGCCAGCGCCAACAGCAGCGACATCGCGCCTGCGAGGGTCAACAGCGGCGCGGGCGTCGCGGTTTGTGGCACGCCGCCGAAAATCGCATCGAAGGCGAGACCGTCGGGCAGGTTCGTGGGCAGCTCGGACTTGATCGGCGTCGTTCCAGCGGGCGCCGTCGGCGTCACGTCGACGGCGACCAGGCTCGTATACGCGCTGACGAGATGGTGCGCGAGTGCGACCTCGAGCACATCGCGCCGGATTTCGTCGGCCGGCCCGCCGTTTCGCTTCGCGTCCATTAGCGCCTCGATGCGGTCGCGCGCCCACAGCACGCCGATACCCGGTTCGCTCGTGCCCGTGTCGAGCGGCAGCGTCGCGCTCCATCCACGGCCGTTGCGAACGCCTGACAGCGCGACGTCACCGTGCCGCAGGCCCGGCTCCAGTTCGGCCGTCAACAGTACCGGCTCGCCCCCGTACAGATCGGGCAGCTTGCCGGGGTAGGTGACCGCGCCGCCGGGCCAGACGACGTTCAGGTCGGTCAGCGCCGGGCTTTCGATTTTGCGCAAAAGCGCGCCCATCTTCTCCTTCACTTCTCGCACGTCGCCGATGAACGTGAACGTGCCGCGGCCGGCCTCCGCCGCCTTTTTGAGGAAATAGGTGTTGGGCGCGGGACCGATGCCGATCGTGAACAGCCGCCGGTCGTCGAGCTTGCTTTCGATCAGATGCAGCAGCTCGTTTTCGTTGCCGACCGCACCGTCGGTGAGAAACACGATCTGCCGCATCCGGTCTCCGCTTCGCGGCGTGGACATCGCCGCGGTGAGCGCGGGCAGCATTTCGGTGCCACCCCGCGCGCGCAACGCCTTCACGAAAGTGCGTGCGGCGGCGAGCGTCGTCGCATCGACCTCGGCCGGCGCGGGATAGAGTCCGCGCGTGATCGAGTTGAACTCGATGACGTTGAAGCGGTCGCCGGGACGCAGGCGGTCGAGCGCCATCAGCAGCGCCTCCTTGGCCTGGTCGATCGACACGCCGTCCATCGACCCCGACGTGTCGACGATGTAGGTGATTTCACGCGTGGTTCTGTTGCCCGCGGCTTCCGCGATCGGCGGCAGCACCATCAGCAACGCGAACTTCCGCCCGTCGCGTTCCTCGGTCAAGAGCGACGCCCCTGGCACGGCGCCGACGTCCGGCGTCCACTTGAGCTCGAAATCGCGCGCCGCGGGAACCGCGCCGTCGGAGAGCGTCACGCGATAGCGGTTGCCGGCCACATCCTCGATGCGCACGGCGTGATACGGACTCGTCAACTGCGCCAGCGGGAATCCGGCATTCAGGTCAACGGTGATCGACACCGGGTTGACGGCGCCTTCCCCCGGAAGGACGACCGGCGGTGTGATGCGATCGGCGTCCGGAACGGCGTCGGTGCGCATCGCGAACCCGGTTCCCTTCGTGCCCGGTTCGGCTTCCGCCGCCGCGATCGCCGTTCCCGGGATGTAGCGCGGCGTGATCGCGAGCGGAAAGCGCAACGCGAAACTGCCGGCGTCGTAGTGCAGTGTTTGCTGGTATTCGATCGCGACGACGATTTCCTCGCCGGGCCCGATATGCGCGACGTTGGTCGTGAACAGGTTCGAACGTTCCTGCTCGAAGAGCGTCGCCTTCCGGCCGTCGGCCTTCGCCGCCTCGTAGGTCCGCCGCGCGTCCTCCTTTTCCTTGATCTGTCCGTCGATCACGCGATCGCCGATCTGCATATGCAAGTGATCGACGGCGGCTTTCTCCGGCAACGGAAACACGTAGACGCCTTCGCGCCAGTCGGGCGTAGGATTGGCGAAGCGCTGCGTGACCTGCACCCGCGCCGTCATGCCGGCGACGTCGATGTGGACGTCGGTGAACAACAGCGGCGCGGCGATTCTAGACGCCGTGTCGCGCAAGAACAGCGTGCCCTGTTGAACGTCGCTCTGCCGGGACGCCGCCTGCGCTTGCGTCGCGACGATGAACACGGCGAGGCCGAGCACGAGGCTCACGAACGCGCCGGTCGCGACGCTTTCCAGGAGCAACCGGCCGAGGCTCCGCCACTCGCGCTGTAGGCCGCCGCTGTTCGTCCACTGTCCGATCAAAGCCATCGCCGTCGCCTCTTTCTTTCGCACGCGCCCCGATGCCTTCGCAAGGGGCCCGCCAATCCAAGCCGGCGGCGGTCTTGGAACCTTGCGGGGCGGCGGCCGCCGGCATCGCACCGCCCCGATATGAAGTTCACGCCACGAATGAGGCAGGGCCGCGCGGAAAAAGGGCGGCGGGACGATGAATAGTGGCAAAGTGATGACCCGATGCGCTGGCGGCGAGTGCATCGTGCCGAGTGCACGGTCGGCTGCGGTATAGTCGGCGTCGACGCGCACCATCGAGACGCCTTTGAGCCGCCGCATCGCCCTGGTCGAGGATGAGCCCGCGTTACGCGACAACGTGACCGATGCGTTGCGCCGTTATGGCTACGAGGTGGCGGCGTACGCGGCGCGGGCTGATGCGCTCGCGGCGTTCCGGACCCGGCTCCCTGATCTCGCGCTGATCGACATCGGCTTGGGCGGCGACGTCGACGGAGGCTTCGATTTGTGCCGCGAGCTCCGCGCGATGTCGGCGTCGCTGCCGATCATCTTCCTGTCGGCGCGCGATTCCGATTTCGACGTCGTCGCGGGCCTGCGCCTGGGCGCCGACGATTATTTGACCAAGGACACGAGCCTGCCCCATCTCGCCGCGCGGATTTCCGCGCTGTTTCGTCGAAGCGACCTCTTGGCCGCGCCGCCGTCGACCGACGACGTGCTCGCACGGGGACCGCTCGAGCTCGACGTGAAGCGCTTCACCGTGCGATGGAATGGCGATCCGGTCGACCTCACGCTGACCGAATTTTGGATGGTCCACGCGCTTGCGCGCTTCCCCGGCCACGTCAAGGATCGCGACAGCTTGATGCGCGACGCGCGGATCGTCGTCGACGACAGCACGATCACGTCGCACGTCAAGCGCATCCGGCGCAAGTTCCAGGCGGTCGACCCGGCATTCGATTGCATCGATACCGTGTACGGGATCGGCTATCGCTGGAATTCGGGAACGGAGTAGATGACGACCCCCACGCTCACTTCGTTTGCTGCACCCGGAGGAGGAGCAAGCCTCCCTT
>CATPAO010000192.1 GCA_955652025.1 Casimicrobiaceae bacterium | reverse complement strand
CGGGTAACGCCGTGGTCAACGCGCGCGAGCTGTTTGCCGGCGTCATGTCGGGCACGAGTCTCGACGGCATCGACGCCGTCGTCGCCGATTTCGCGCCGTCGCGCGGCGTCGCGTGCACGACACTCGGCGCCGCGCACGTGCCGTTCCCGACGATGTTGCGCGATGAACTCCTGGCCTTGCAAACGCCTGGGACCAACGAATTGGCGCGCGCCGGCTCGGCTGCCAACATGCTGGCGGAGCTCTACGCCGACGCCATCACGCGCGCGCTCGCGGCGGCGAGGCTCGCGCCGGAGAACGTCACGGCCGCCGGTGTGCACGGACAGACGCTCCGTCATCGTCCCGAACGCGGCTTTACGTTGCAATTGAACAATCCTGCGCGCGTGGCCGAGCGCGCGCGCGTCGCGGTGGTCGCCGATTTCAGGAGCCGCGACGTCGCGGCGGGTGGGCAGGGCGCACCGCTGGTTCCCGCTTTTCACGCCGCGTTGTTCGGCAAGCGCGACCGGCATCGCGTCATCGTCAACATCGGCGGCATCGCGAACATTACCGATCTGCCGCCCGGCGGTCCCGTACGCGGCTTCGACACCGGTCCCGGCAATGTGCTGTCGGACCTGTGGTGCGCGCGCAATCGCGGCGACGCGTTCGATCTCGGCGGCGCATGGGCGGCGACCGGCAAGGTGAATGCTGCGCTGCTGGCCTCGTTTCTCGCGGAGCCGTTCTTCACCGCGCTGCCGCCCAAGAGCACGCATCGCGACACGTTCAATCTGGCCTGGTTGGAAGAGCGGCTCACGGCGGCGAACTGGCACGGCGAGGCGGCTGACGTGCAGTCGACGCTGGTCGCGCTGACCGCGCGCACGATCGCCGACGCAATTCGAACGCACGCGAAAGATGCCGCGGAGGTCCTCGCGTGCGGCGGCGGCGCGCGCAACGCGACGCTGATGAGGACGCTTAAGTCCGAGCTCGCGCCGCGGCGCGTCGCGACGACGGCCGACGAAGGCGTGCCTGTCGAGCACGTCGAGGCGCTGGCATTCGCCTGGCTCGCCCGCGAGGCGATGGCCGGGCGCCCGGGGAACCTGCCGGCGGTCACCGGAGCGCACGGCCCGCGCGTGCTGGGCGCGATTTATCCGCGCTGAAACGGCCGGCGCAACTCGCTACTGCTTTTGCGAATGAACCCCGCCCGGCGCCGAGATCTTGCTGACTGTCCCGGCCGCGACCTTCGCGCCTTCGTTCCGTACGAGATCGCCAAGGGAGAGAATGCCGACCAGACGCTTGTCGCGGTTGACGACCGGCAAGCGCCGCACCTTGACGTTGCCCATGTTCTTCGCGACCTCGTCCAGATCTTGATCGTCGAAACAATACAGGACCTCCTCGCTCATCACGTCGCGCACCATCGTCGTCGGCGCCTTGCCTTGCGCGACGGCGCGCACGGCGATGTCGCGATCCGTGATCACACCGATCAGACGGTCCTTCTCGCCGACCGGAAGCGCGCCGGCATCGATCTCGGCCATGACGATGGCCGCCTCGCGGATGCTTTGGTCCGGCCTTGCGATCCGCACGTCCCGGGTCATTGCTTCACTGACACGCATGGAATGCCTCCATTTCGATTCACTCTGTCCGCGCTTTCGACGAACGCCGCCCGGACAGCCGGTCGCAACGTTCGTCCCCCTCTGTTGGATTTTGCTCGCGAAAAGAAGGGCGATCGATCGGTCAAACTCCGACATCGCCGTCGGACGGAACCGCGTTTGCCAAAGAAAAACGGGGCCGGAGCCCCGTTGTTCCTCGGTTGCCTCTGCGCTCGTCCGTCAGACCGAGAAGCTCGAGCCGCAGCCGCAGGTGGTCGTCGCGTTCGGGTTCTTGATCACGAACTGCGCGCCTTCGAGGCCTTCCTGGTAGTCGATCTCGGCGCCGACCAGGTATTGGTAGCTCATCGGGTCGATCAGCAACGTGACGCCGTCCTTTTGCATCGCGGTGTCGTCTTCGTTGACGGCCTCGTCGAACGTGAATCCGTATTGAAAGCCCGAGCATCCGCCGCCCGAGACGAACACGCGGAGCTTGAGGTCGGGATTACCTTCCTCATCGATCAGCGTTTTCACCTTGGCGGCCGCCGCGTCCGTGAACACCAGCGGCGCGGGCATCTCGTTCATTGCGTTCATCGTGCACTCCAGAGGCGCCTAGTATGCGCCAAGTTTCCGATCGTTCGGCGTTTATCGCAAGGCCGCCGGTCGTGTCGCGCCGTCAACCGGTCGACGACGCGAGCTTAAGTTCGACCACGGCCGTGGTCTCGGGTTCGTCGGGAGAGAGACGCCCCTGAACCACGGCGCCCAAATGCATCTCGAGCTTCCGGTACGTGACGTCGCCGACGATCCGCGCCTTCGCCTGCAATTCGAGGTAGTCGTTGGCGACGATCGGACCGCGCACCGTACCGTTGACGACAACGTGCGAGACCTTGATCTCGCCGTCGACGTGCGCGTGCTCGCTCACCACCAGCGTTCCCGCTTCGCCATGGGCCGTCGCGACGCTGCCCTCAACATTACCATCGATCCGGAGCCCGCCGCTGAACACGATGTCGCCGCGAACGACGGTACCCGAACCGATCAATCCGTCGATACGTTTCTGGGGCTGCGCGTGCTTCCTGTTGAACATGGGGGCCTCATGGGTTCGTCAAGGTGCGCGAGACGCGCGGGTTGGCATTGCCTTCTTCGAATGCGCGGACGGTCAAAGCGGTCAGGCGGGCTCCCGGCGGCACGCGAAGCGTGCCCTCAACCCTCTGATAATACTTGAATTTGAGGGCCAATCCCGGCTTGCTGTCGGGCTGATCGTCGGGTAAGTACAACGTGCGTGGAATCGTCGCCAGCGTCGCCGGCGCGAGTTCGGCCTGCAGCGACACATGGCCCTGGAATTCGTCGCGCGGGTTTCCGCCGCGCACCACGATCATGTTGTAGCGGTACGCCGATTCCCCCTCGCGGTCGACCGAAAGGCGGGGAATCGTCAGCCCGACTTGCTTGCTCGAATCGGCGACCAGCTTCTGCAGGAACGTCGACTGCTCCTTCAGCTGAGCGTTCTCGGCGACGAGATCGGTGACTTGGCGAGTAAGCGCTTGCTCCGTGCCGCGGCTCATGGCGAGGTCGCTTTCGAGTTGCGAGCCCCGCGCGCGCAAATCGCCCGCTTCGACCCGCAGCCGTGCCGTCTCCTTGCTCAACGACTCGATCCGGGCCTCGATTTCCTTCCGATTGACGCCGCCGAAGAGTTGCCCGAAGTCGAATCCCCACCAGAACATGCCGGCGACCATCGCCGCCAAAACGACCAGGATCGCTCCGCGGCCCCACCAGGGAAGTCGTGTCCGCACCGCCATCCGTGGCGCGCTGATACCGAAGTGTTGGCGCACGCGACGCCAAAGCAAGGGGACCGCCATCTAGGGCCGCTTAAGGCACCACCGGAAGGGCGGTGAGGCCGGCCGTTTCGGGCAAGCCGAACATCAGGTTCATATTCTGGATCGCCTGGCCGGCGGCGCCCTTGACGAGATTGTCGATGACCACGAGGACGAGCGCGAGATCGGTCCCCGGCGGACGATGGACGGCGATCCGCAGCGTATTCGACGCGCGGACGCTGCGCGTGTCCGGCATCGATCCCGGCGGCATCACGTCGACGAACGGCTCGTTCGCATAGCGCTTTTCGTAGAGTGCCTGGAGGTCGACGCCCCTCGTCGCGAGCGGCGCGTACAGCGTCGCCAGGATGCCGCGGATCATCGGCACCAAGTGGGGCGTGAACGCGAGCTTGACCGGCTTTTTGCTCGCCCGATTCAAGCCCTCCACGATCTCGGGCAGATGGCGGTGCCCTTTGACGCCGTACGCGGCAAAGTTGTCGCCCGCTTCCGGAAATATCAGGTTGAGCTCGCCCTTGCGGCCGGCACCGGAAACCCCCGATTTGCAGTCGGCGATGAGATGATCGGTATCGACGAGCCCGGCCTCGACGAGCGGCAGGAAGCCCAGCTGCACCGCCGTCGGATAGCAACCCGGATTGCCGACGATGCGCGCCTTGCGGATCGCTTCCCGGTTCACCTCGGGCAAACCGTAGACCGATTCCGCCAGAAGATCGATGCACGCATGCGGCATCTTGTACCAGCCTTCGAATTCGGCAGGGTCGGCGAGGCGGAAATCCGCGGCAAGGTCGATGATCCTGACGCCTGCCTGGACGAGTTCGCGCGCCGCCGCCATCGCCACGCCGTGCGGCGTCGCGAAAAAGACGACGTCGCATCCCTTGAGGTCGGCGCCGGCCGGGTCGGAGAACGCGAGGTCATAGCGGCGGCGCAGGCTCGGGAACATGTCGGCCACGGGCGTGCCGGCGTCCTTGCGCGACGTGATTACGCGCACGTCCGATTCGGGGTGCTGCGCGAGCAGGCGCAACAACTCGACGCCTGTATAGCCGGTGCCGCCGACGATGCCGATCTTGACCATGATGTCCGCCCGACGCTTGTTCGATTCTAGACCTGGATGCGATTTAAGCCAATGGCATTAAAACGGATGCCGCCAGTGCAAAAAGCCGCCCTTGAAGGCGGCTTTTTGTTGGAAATTCCGAAGTGGACTAGCGCTTCGAGAACTGCTTGCGGCGGCGCGCCTTGTGGAGGCCGACCTTCTTTCGCTCGACTTCGCGCGCGTCGCGGGTGACGAGCCCGGCCTTCGACAGCGTCGGCTTGAGCTGCGCGTCGTAGTCGATCAGCGCACGTGTAATGCCGTGCCGGACGGCGCCCGCCTGTCCCGACTCACCGCCGCCGATCACGTTGACCATCACGTCAAACGTCTTTTCGTGTTTGGTCAGGACCAACGGCTGACGGACGACCATGCGGCCCGTCTCGCGGGTGAAGAACTGGTCGATCGGCTTTTCGTTGACGACGATGTTGCCCGATCCCTGCTTGATGAACACCCGCGCGACCGAGGTCTTGCGTCGCCCGGTGCCGTAATAGTAGTTGCCGATCATTTTGGTGTTTGCGTGTCGCGTAAGCGAATCAGATATCGAGCGCCTTCGGCTGCTGCGCCGAATGCGGATGCGAGGGACCGGCGTAGCACTTGAGCTTCTTGAGCATCGCGTAGCCGAGCGGTCCCTTGGGCAGCATTCCCTTGACCGCCTTTTCGAGCGCACGGCCGGGAAAGCGCGCCTGCATCTGCCCGAATGTCGAGGTCTTGATCCCGCCGGGATAGCCGCTGTGGCGGTGGTAGAGCTTGGATTCGAGCTTGTTGCCGGTCACCTTGAGCTTTTCGACGTTGGTGACGACGATAAAATCACCGGTGTCGATGTGCGGCGTGAAGATCGGCTTATGCTTGCCGCGAAGGCGCGACGCGATCCCGGCGGCCAGTCGCCCGAGCACCTTGTCGGTGCCGTCGACGATGTACCAATCCCGCGTAACGTCCTGCGGCTTGGCGGAATAGGTTTTCATGACCGATGCTGTCCGTTGGTTGCATGTAGCAAAGTCGACTATTTTACTATTCTTCTCGAATCCCCGTCAATTCAGGAGGTTCGATCGCCGCCAGGCGCGATGCGGTCATATTGAGCGCCGCCGGGCCGTCCCAAGGCGCGAATTACTCCCCCTTTGGGGGCGGCGCAGCGGCGAAAGCCGCACGCCGTGGGGTCCAATGAGTGCCGCCAGGCCGTCCCAAGGCGCGAATCGCTCCCCGTTTGGGGCAGCGCAAAGGCGAAAGCCGTAGGTGTGGGAGTCTCCCTCTGGGGGCAGTGCAGCGGCGAGAGCCGCAAGCGTGGGGGTCCACATCTAACGCGTTGCACCCAAAAAAAAGCGCGGTCTTGCGGACCGCGCCGAGGATTCCACCATAGGAGGAGAATGGAGGAATGTGCCCGCGGTGCCGAAGGAGGGTCGGCGGGGCCGCAGACAGGTATAAGGATTTCATATTGCGCTGCACAATGCAAGGGGATTGGGGGAGTGCATTCGGGCCAACCCGAAATCGTCCGTTCATGGACCTATTGGGCTGAAAGTGGGCACTGACTTGCATATCAAGCATCTTACGGAGCTGGCGAAGCGATGAAGGCGCGGGTGAAGTGGGTCGAAGGCGTGAGCTTCGTCGCGGAGACCGGGAGCGGGCATGCCGTCGTCGTCGACGGCGCTCCGGACGCGGGCGGCCGCAACCTGGGCGCCCGGCCGATGGAATTGGTGCTGGCCGGCACGACGGCCTGCACGGCGTTCGATGTCGTGTGGATTTTGCGAAAGGCGCGCCAACCCATCACGGACTGCGTCGTCGACGCCGAGGCCACGCGCGCGCCTGCCGAGCCGAAAGTGTTTACCCGTATTCATTTCAAGTACCGCGTCGCAGGGCGCGGCCTCGACGCGCGTCAGGTCGAGCGCGCGGTCAAGCTGTCGAAGGAAAAATACTGCTCGGCGACCATCATGCTGGCCAAGACCGCGGAAATCACGTACGACTTATCGATCGTCGAGGCCGATCGGGTCGATTGAGTGCCCCGCGCCGTTAGCGCAGCAACCGGATCAGGCTGGACGTATCGCGGCGGCCGCCGCCCTGCGCCTGCAGGCGCGAATAGAACTGATCGATCAGCGCGATCACCGGCAGCGCCGCGCCGTTGTTGCGCGCCTCCGCGATGCAAATGCTCAAGTCCTTGCGCATCCAGTCGACGGCAAAGCCGAAGTCGAACTCGTCGGCGATCATCGTCTTGCCGCGATTTTCCATTTGCCACGATTGCGCCGCGCCTTTGCCGATGACGTCGAGCACGCGCAGCGGGTCGAGCCCGGCGCGCTGCGCGAAATTGAGCCCTTCGGCGAGTCCTTGCACGACGCCCGCGACGCAGATCTGGTTCACCATCTTGGTCAATTGTCCCGCGCCCGCCGGTCCCATCAACGTGACGGCCCGCGCGTAATGGGCGAGTACCGCCTCTGCCTTGGTG
>CATPAO010000191.1 GCA_955652025.1 Casimicrobiaceae bacterium | reverse complement strand
CGACCGCCGGCAAAGAGACCTCGCAAAAGGCCAACGCAGCAGCCGACCAGACGATCTATCAGCCGGTCGTCTACACCAACGCCAACAAGAAGGGGCCGGCGGTCGTCGTGATCCCTGGCGAAATCAAGAGCAACAACGCGACGTTCATGCAGAAATTCACGCCCAACAACATCGCCGACTTCGGTGAAGTCGAGCTGTCGGCCGCGAATTTCCAGGTGCTCGAGCGCTCGAACCTCGGACCGGTGCTCAACGAATTCACGCTCGCGTACAACCTCGGCGATCCCGACGCCGCGCGGAAATTCCTGCGCATGGGAAAATTGAAGAGCACGAAGTACGTCGTCAAGTTCGACATCCTGAAGGCCGAGCAGATCGCCCAGGCGCAGCAGGGCTTCGACGGCGGCACGCTGGGTCAGATGGCCGGGTTGCTCGGCGGCTTCAGCCATTCGGTCGGCGGCGCGCGCGCAGGTGCGGTAGGGGGTACGGCGGTCGGGTCCGTTCACTCGGGCGAATCGACGGGCGTCTGGCTGATCGGGATGCGCTACAAGATCATCAACGCCGAGACGACGGAGCAGGTCGCGACCGGGTACGCCGAAGAAAAGATGGAAGTCGGCGCGACGTCGAGCTCGGTGCTCGGCATTTCGCAGTCGCAGCAGGGCGGCGTGGGTCTGGACACGATGGTGCAACGGCTGGTCCAGAAGTCGGTTTGGGAAATCGACAACAAGTACAAGTGACGCGTTGATCGTGGCAGCGCGCGACGCCGGCGACGCCGCCGGCGTCGTCGTTTTCGGGATCGCGATGGGGAGCGACGCATGACGGACATCACGAAGCTCGGCAAGTACGAGATCCGGCGCGAGCTCGGGCGCGGCGCGATGGGCATCGTGTACGAAGGCTACGACCCGCTGATCAAGCGCCGGGTCGCGCTCAAGACCATTCGCGCCGATCAACTCGCCGGCGAGAACGCCGAAACAGTCGTCGCGCGCTTCCGCCGCGAGGCGCAGGCCGCGGGCCGGCTCACGCATCCGAGCATCGTCTCGATCTACGACTTCGGCGAGGAGGAGGGCGTCTGGTACATCGCGATGGAATACGTCGATGGGCGAGAGCTCAAGGACTATTTCCAAGCGAACGAACGCTTCACGACCGCCGATATCGTGCGGATCATGTCGCAGATACTCGATGCGCTCGACTATTCGCACCGCCAGGGCGTCATCCATCGCGACATCAAGCCGGCGAACATCATCCTGCTCGCGGACGGCGCGGTGAAAGTTGCCGACTTCGGCATCGCCCACATCGAAACGTCGAACATGACGCAGGTGGGCACGACGCTCGGCACACCGGCTTACATGTCACCGGAGCAGATCATGGGACTGCCGGTCGACGGCCGCTCCGATTTGTTCTCCGCCGGTGTCATCCTCTACCAATTCCTGACCGGCGAGCGTCCCTTCAGCGGCACGTCGACGTCGACGATGCGCAAAGTGCTGGAGGAGAATCCGCTGCCGCCGTCGCGCTTCAACGTGCAGGCGCCCGCCGCGATGGACGGCATCGTCAAAAAGGCGCTGGCCAAGCGCCCCGAAGATCGTTTCCAGACCGCCGCCGAATTTGCGACCGCCCTCCGCGGCGCCGCGCAAGGAGCGGTTGCCGCCACCGGCGATCCGACCGTGATGGCTGGCGTCGATCCGACCGTGCTCGCCACGGCGAAAGAGGCGACGCCGCCAGGCGGCGCGGCCACTTCGGCGCAAGCCGCGCCACAGCCGCCCGCAAATCAATCGCAGTCCGCCGCGATGGGAATCGTCGCCGTCGCAGTTATTCTCGCGATCGGCGCCGGCGTTTGGTACGTGACCCATCGTGCGGCACCCGACGTCGCGACGACGGCAGCGGCCACGCCGGCGACCACGGCCGCGTTAGTTCCCCGTTCGACAGCTGCGCCCACAGCGCCGATCCTGGCCGAGACATCGAAGCCCGATGCCGCGGCGTTGTCCATTTCCGCTGTCGGCCTGGTCGATCCGAGCGATCCGCGCTATCAGAACGACAAGGCGCTGTTGCAAACCGACCTCCGCGCGGACTCGAAGAGCCAGCTCGTCGAAAAGGCGCTGACGCTCTTGGTCGATCGCACATCGCTCGCGAAGAATTACGACGTGCTGAAGGACAAGCTCCTGTCGAAAAGCGGCAGCTTCATCACGACCGTCGTGCAGGAGGGTCCGCCCACGACGGGCAAGGACGGCCTTGTGTCGATGACGACGCAGGCGGTGGTGAACGTGAAAGCGCTGCAGAAGTCGTTGAACCAGATGTCGCGTGACGAGCGCATCGAGCTGATCCGCGCCAACGGCGATCCCAAGATCTCTGTGCGCATCGTGGCGCGCGACGCGGAGAATCCCGACGCGCCACCGCTCCCGTCGCCAGTGGCCGAAAACCTGTTGAAGGAGCGGATCAAGTCGTTCGGCTTTCGCACCTGGTCGGAGGAGGGCGCGAGGACGGACGCGGACCCGAAGGGCGCCGACTTCGCGGTGCAAGGCGAGGTGACGATCAAAAAGCTTTCACGGCGGCTCGAGGCCTCCGGCATCACCGTCACCAAGTACGCGCTCGCGTCGTGGACCGTGAAGTGCATCGACCGCGCGACCGGCGAAGAGATCTATCACAACACGACGTTGCCCAAGGGCCTCGGTAGCTGGTCCTCCGAAGGCGAAGCGCTGCAAGCGATCGGCGCCAAGATCGCCGACGAGCTGTCGCGCGACCTGTTCCTGCAGCACGTCACGATGACCGGGCAGAAGGTCACGTTGAGCGTCGAGGGCATGCCCGACACGGTGCCGGAAGCTTGGTTGTCGCGCGAGCTGTTGGGTCTGCCGTCGATCATCGCGGCGGCGCCGCGAGGCGCCGGCGGTTCGCGCACGTACGATTTGCAGCTCGCCGGCAGTGGATCGAGCGGCGACCTCGTCGCCGCCGGTGTGCTCGCGCCGCTCAACGCCAAGCTCGGTCAGCCCTGCTTCAGCCTCGGTGCCGTTGCCGGCGAAAGCGTTTCCGCGGTATTCGACAAGCGTTGCGCCGATGCGGCGGTGCTGAACCGGCTCGAGACAAATCCGCCGGCCGGCCTGTACGGCGCGCCGCCCGCGCGACAGAAAACCGTCGTCAAGAATCCGGAGACGTTTCGGAAGCTGACGGTCTAAGGCCTCTCTGAACCTACCGCTCGTCGACCTTGTACTCGACGTACGCGCGATCGCGCAGCGTTCGCACGAATTCCTGGAACTGCTCGTCGCTTTTGCGCTCGCGCAACGCCTTGCGCGCCTGATCGCGCCGACGCTCCTGCGTGACGTCCTGCTTGCGCCGCTCCAGCACTTGAATCAGGTGCCAGCCGAATGGTGAGCGCACCGGCGCGGAAATCTCGTTAAGCGCGAGCTTGTCCATCGCACGCTCGAAATCCGGGACCGTATCGCCGGCGGAAATCCATCCGAGATCGCCGCCCTTGGCGCTCGACGCATCTTCGGAGTTGACGCGCGCCAGGTCCTCGAATTTGGATCCGCCCACGATGCGCTCGCGCATGCGGTCGATTTTCGTTCTTGCCTCGGTTTCGGAGGTCGTTTCGTTGACTTTGATCAGGATGTGGCGCGCATGCGACTGATCGACGACGGTCGGCTGATTGCGGTTCCTCGATTCGATCACCTTGACGATGTGAAAGCCCGCGGGACTGCGCAGCACGCTGGAAACTTCGCCGGCCTTCATGGTCTGCGTAACGTCAACGAATACCGACGGTAGCCGCGCCACGGTTCGCCAACCCAGGCCGCCACCCGACGTCGCGTCGGGTGGCGGCCTGGGT
>CATPAO010000190.1 GCA_955652025.1 Casimicrobiaceae bacterium | reverse complement strand
GTCCAGCGGATTGCCGATCCGGTACCCTTCGACCTCGGCGACGAAGGCCGCGACGAACGCGTCGTGGATCGACGCGTGGACGTAGATCCGCTCGACCGAGCAACACGACTGCCCGGTGTTGTAAAACGCGCCATCGGCGATGCCCGCGGCGGCGGTCGCGACGTCGACGTAAAAGCCGCCGCGGCGGCAATCGCCGACGGCGCGTTCTACAACACCGGTCAATCGTGCTGTTCGGTCGAGCGGATCTATGTTCACGAAGCGATTCACGACGCGTTCGTGGCGGCGTTCGTCGCGGAGGTCAAGGGCTACAAGATCGGCGATCCGCAGGACGAGTCGACGTACATCGGCGCGATCACGCGCAAGCCGCAGCTTGCTGTCCTCAAGCGCCAGGTCGCCGACGCGATCAAGAAAGGCGCAAAGCTGGAGCTCGGCGGCACAAGCCTGAGGCGCAAGGGCAACTGGTTCGCGCCGACGATTCTCACTGACGTCGACCACTCGATGCAGGTGATGCGCGAGGAGAGCTTCGGTCCGATTATCGGCATTCAGGCGGTCGCCGACGATGACGCGGCGATCGACCAGATGAATGACACCGAGTACGGCCTGACTGCGGGCGTTTTTACGCCGAACGAAAGGCGCGCCAAAAAACTTCTGGCGCGCGTCAACGCCGGAACGGTCTACTGGAATTGCTGCGATCGCGTCAGCCCGCGGCTGCCATGGTCAGGCGTCAAGCATTCAGGCATCGGACTCACGCTGTCGACCTACGGTATCCAGACCTTTACGCGTCCGAAGGCGTGGCATCTTAAGGCGTGATTGCACGAGTGTCGCAGGCGTCGATGTCCGGCGGCCGCGTAACGGAATATCGTTTCGTGCGTCTCTGCGATGACGGAAAGCGGCAAGGGAATGTGGGCGCCAGGCCGGGTATCAGTGCAGCCCCGCAACCACTCGTTCCAGACCGCCCAAGAACTTCTGCCATCCGTAGCTCGCGCCCCTGGCAGTTGCTCTCGTCTTCGGGCCGGAATCAGTCCTCCGTTCGCTTCCTCTTCGCCCAAAGCGTTCCAACCGGCGAGGGTCCTGAAAAGAGCGTTCGGTGCGGCTTGCGTGGCTAAACCATAACTCTACGGTTATGCGTTAGTCAAGCCCGAGGCGCGAAATGCCATTGCGCGCCGCGGGGCGCCCGTTCGCCGGCCGTTACCCCCACGACAAGCACCCATGTGTGCCGATCAACGGTTACGCCCGGCGGCAATGCCAATGTCATAATGGCTGGGACGGCAAATTTCGAGCGCAGTCGGCGGACATCCGAGTAAATCCCGGTCCACGTCCCGACTGCGCGTTGAGCAACGAGACGATCGAAAACGGGAGCCCGCAATGAAGCGTTTCCTATGCGCGATGGCAGTGATCACCGCCAGCGTTCCGGCCCTCGCCTCCGAGGTCGGCGTGTCGGTCCGCGTCGGTCAGCCGGGTTTTTATGGGCGCGTCGATATCGGCAACTTGCCGCCGCCAAGGTTGGTTTATGCAGCACCCATCGTGATCCAGCCGGTACCGGCGGGCGTGGTGCATCAACCCATCTACCTGCACGTGCCGCCGGGGCATGCGAAGAACTGGCGCAAGCACTGCGGACACTACAACGCCTGCGGCCAGCCGGTCTACTTCGTGCAGGAGAATTGGTACAACAACGTGTATGTCGCCCACTACCGTGACGTCGGCCACGGTCCGGCGGGAGCTCCCGTTTTGCTCGCCGCGCCCGCCTACGAATATGGTCAACCTCCCCAGGAGCGGCTGTATGAAGCGCGCGTCACGTCGGTGCGCGCGGTGGTCGGGGCGCCGGAGCAGCGTTGCTGGGTCGAGCGCCAGCAAATCGTCGACGATCGAAGCAACGCGGCCAATGTCCCCGGGGCGATCGTCGGCGCCGTCGTCGGCGGCGTTCTTGGGCATCAGGTGGGAAGTGGACGCGGCAGAGACGTTGCCACTGCCGGTGGCGCGGTCGCCGGAGCGGCGATCGGGGCCAATGTCGGTCGCGGCGGAGCGCAGGTCTACAACCAGGACGTTCAGCGGTGCGCCACCGTCGAGAGCCAAGCTCGCCCGGAATACTGGGACGTCACCTATAACTTCCGAGGCGTCGTGCATCGCGCGCAGATGAGCGCGCCTCCCGGCCGAACCCTCACCGTCGACGGCAACGGTGAACCGCGCGGATAGTGTTCGCAGGCGCAGGTAGCGTCGAGCGGCCTTTCGGGGCCGCTTTCCTTTTGGAGACTCCGTGCTTCGATGCTAGATTGACCGCGCTATCCGACCCACCTCGGAATCGCCCATGCCACCCGACGATAAAAACGTACTCGGCGGCACCCTCGCGCCTTGCTCGACATCACCCCGCACCGGGTTTTTTCGCGACGGCTGCTGCAACACCGGTCCGGAAGATCTTGGGCTGCACGTGGTGTGCGCGGAGGTGACCGCGCCGTTCCTGCGCTTTGCCCGCGGTCGCGGCAACGACCTCATCACTCCCGCGCCTGAGTTCGGTTTCCCCGGCCTCAAACCCGGCGATCGCTGGTGCGTGTGCGCCGCCACATGGCGCGAAGCTTTCGAGGCGGGCGTCGCGCCGCCCGTAGTTCTAACGGCGACGAACGAGGAAACGCTCGCGGTGATTCCGCTGGACGCGTTGAAGCAGCACGCGCTCGATCTCCAGTAGCCACGCGCCGCGTTCGCCCCCCTGATCAGCCAGTCTCGTTCTCCTGAATCTCCGTGGCCCGCAGTGTATTCGCGAGCAACGTCGCGATCGTCATGGGCCCTACTCCACCGGGCACCGGCGTGATCCAGCTCGCGCGTTCCTTCGCCGCGTCGAAGTCGACGTCGCCGCACAACTTTCCCTCTGCCATGCGATTGATGCCAACGTCGATGACGATCGCGCCGTCCTTGATCCAGTCGCCGGCCACGAAGCGCGTTTTGCCGATCGCCGCGACGACGATGTCGGCCTGACGGACAATTCCGGGCAGATCGCGCGTCGCCGAATGGCAGATCGTGACCGTGCAGCGCGCCATCAAGAGCTCGAGCGCCATTGGCCGGCCGACGATGTTCGATTGGCCGATGACCACCGCATGTTTGCCAACCAGATTTTCGCCGGTCTCCGCGAGCAATCGCATGCAACCGAACGGCGTGCACGGCCGCAGCGTCGGCATTTTGACCACCAGCCGCCCGACGTTGTACGGGTGGAAGCCGTCGACGTCCTTGCGCGGATCCACGCGCTCGATCACGCACTCGGGATCGATCTGCTTCGGCAGCGGCAACTGGATCAGAATGCCGTTCACCGCGGGATCCTGATTGAGCGCGTCGACGAGCGCGAACACTGCTGCCTCGCTCGCCGTCGCGGGGAGATCGTAGGCAAAGGATCGCATGCCGACCCGATCCGTCGTCTTGCGCTTGTTGCGGACGTAGACCTCGGACGCCGCGTTTTCGCCGATCAGGACGACCGCAAGTCCAGGCGTAGACTTTCCTGCCGTCAAGCGCGCATCGACGTTCGCGCGCACCTCGCCGACAAGCTTTTCCGCGATCGCCTTGCCGTCGAGAATCCGCGCGGTCATCGATGTTTCATTAGAATTGATGCGTGATAAGCAGCGCGATTCTACCTGCAATCGAGGCGCGGCTCACCGCGGCGCTGGCTGCGCCGCGCCTCCGCTATCGTCCGCTGGTCGTGGACGGCAATGCCTTCGGCTGGCTCGACGACGCGCGCGCCAAAAAACTCACGCGATACCGCCACATTTTTTGTGTCGAGCACACCCGTATCACGTTCGATGCCAGGCTCGTCGACGCGTCGTCGCGTTCGGCGGCGATCGCCGACGTAGCCCGGGCGCTTCGTGCCGAACGCGAATTGCCGGCGTGGCGCGACGAGCTCTACGCCGTTGCGCCGGCGTTCGATGCCCGGCCGGCGTTCACCCTCGAGCGCGGCGCCGCCCGCTGGTTCGGCGTGCGCACGTGGGCAGCGCACGTCAACGGCGTTACCGGGAAAGACGGCAAGCTCAGGATGTGGCTCGCGCGCCGCAGCGCGGACAAAGCGGTCGACCCCGGTCTGCTCGACAACCTGATCGGCGGCGGCATCGCCGCGGGGACGCGCGTCGACCAAACCGTTGCCAAGGAAGCCTGGGAGGAAGCGGGGATTCGCGCCGACGTCGCGCGGCGTGCCCGTCCTGCCGGCGCCCTGCATGTCCGACGAGTCGTCGCGGATGGCCTGCAACGCGAAACGATGTTCGTGCACGATCTTGTGCTCGCGCCGGAGTTCCGACCGGCGAACCAGGACGGTGAAGCGCACGATCACCGTTTGGTCGACCTCGCGCAAGCGGCGCAGCTGATCGCCGTCACCGACGGTGCCGACGAAGTCACCGTCGACGCGAGCCTGGTCGTGCTGGACTATTTGCTGCGCCGTGGCGCGATTGCGCCCGATGCGCCGCACTACGTTGCGCTGGAAGCGCTGCGCTTTGCCGGCGCCGACCGTTGACTACGCCGCGGCGCGCGTGTTCGGCGCCGGTGCGACACGCCGAATTTCCATTTCGACCAGCGTGTCCCGCACGGCGTTCACGGCGTGACGCATCTCGTCCGGTCCGATCGCTCCAATGCAGCCGACGCGAAACGTCTCGACCTGCGTGAGCTTGCCCGGATAGAGGATGAATCCCTTGTCGCGCACGCGGTCGTAAAACTCGCGAAAGTTGTAGCGCGTGTCGGCCGGCGCGTGGAACGTGACGATGATCGGCGCTTGAATGGCGGGATCGAGAAACGGTCGAAAGCCCTGCTCCGCCATGCCGGTGACGAGTGTTTCGAAGTTCCGCGTGTAGCGCGCGAGCCGCGCCGGCTGGCCGCCTTCTGCAATGAATTGGTCGAGCGCCGCGTTGAGCGCCACGACGACGTGCGTCGGCGGCGTGAAGCGCCACTGCGTCGTCTTCTCCATGTAGGTCCATTGATCGTACAGGTCGAGCGCAAGCGACGTCGAGCGCCCCGCGCACTGCTCGATCACGCTGCGCCGGGCGAAGACGAAACCCATGCCGGGCGGACCCTCGACGCATTTGCCGGATGCGGCGATCAACGCATCGAACGGCGCGGCGCGGGCGTCGATCGGCAGCGCGCCGAACGAGCTCATCGCGTCGACGATCAGGCTCTTGCCGTGTCGCGTGACCACGGCCGCGATGTCGGGCAATGGATTCAGGATGCCGGTCGATGTCTCGCAGTGGATGAGTCCGACGTGCGTGATGGACGGATCGCGCGCGAGCAATCGGTCGACGTCATCGGCCGACGTGCGCACGTCCTCGGCCGTTTCGTGCGTCGACAGGCGTCGTCCCATCATTTCGGTCAACTTGGCGAAGCGCTTCCCGTAGGCGCCGTTGATCAGCACCAGCACGTGGCCGTCGCGCGGTACGAGCGTGTTGACGGCGGCTTCCACCGCGAACGTTCCGCTGCCTTGCAACGGCACGCAGACGTGCGTGTCGCCAGCGCCAATGACATCTAGGAGCTTCACCCGCAACTCGGCGGTGACGTCGTTGAAGTGCGAGTCCCACGAGCCCCAATCGCGCAACATCGCCATCTTCGTTTGCAGCGAAGTCGTCAGCGGACCGGGCGTCAGCAGGATCGGATCACGAGCGTGGTTGGGCATAGGTCACCTAAAGTCTTGCGCGCGTCAACCCGCAGCGGACGGCTTGCGCCATGCTTGCGTTCGCGTCAGAAGGAACCGCGTCGCACCGGCGTATGCGATGCAGACGAGCGATGACGCGGCGACGATCAGCGTCGCCATCGCGGCGGCCGCGCCGATCTCGCCGGCGTCGTCGAGATTGACGATTGCGACCGACGCGAGCTGCGTTTGGGGCGCGTAAAGAAACACGACGGCCGAGATCGTCACCATCGCGTTGACGAACAGATAGCGGGCAATGTCCAGGATGGCGGGCAGGCATACCGGCACGGTGACGCGGAAGAACGTCTTGTAGAACGGCACTTTGAGCGACGCCGATACCGACTCGAATTCGTTGTCCAGCGCTTTGAGCGCGGTCACCGCCGTCAAGTGGCTCGATGTGTAATAGTGCACGACCGTCGACAGCACGAGGATCGCCATCGTGTGATAGAGCCCGTTCAGCGGATTGTCCGGGTGGTTGAAGAACAGGATATACCCGAGGCCGAGCACCATGCCCGGGACACCCATCGGAATCGCCGCGAGCAGCCGGATCAGCGCCCGCAGGCCGCGCATGCCCGCGGTTTTTTCCAGCAGGTACGCGCAGCCGAAGATGAACATCGTCCCGAACAGCGCGGTGAACGCCGCCATCTTGACGCTATTCCAAAACGAGACGATCACGCCGGCGTCGATCAGCCCGAACGTGTAATGGCGGAGCGAAAAACTCTTGTCGTATGGCCACAGCTTGATGAACGACGTGTAGATCGCCATCCCCAGCACGGCGAGCAGCAGCAGCGCGACGACGACGCAGAACACGAGCATCGTCGTGTCGAACCCGCGCTTCGGCCGCGGCGCGTACGGCACCGCTCGCGCCGAGAACTGCGATTGCAACCGCCCCTGCATGATCCAGTCGACGACGAACGCGACGAACACCGGCGCGAGCAGGATCAGGCTCACCACCGCGCCCTTGTTGAAATTCTGCTGCCCGATCACCTGTTTGAAGATATCGAGCGCCAGGACGTTGTAATTGCCCCCGATCACCTTCGGGATGCCGAAATCGCTCACCGTGTACGAGAACACGACCATCGCCGCGCTGACCAGGCCGTATTTGGCGCCGGGCAGCGTGATCGTGAAGAATTTGCGCCACATCGGCGTTCGCAGCGATTCGGCAGCCTCGTACAGACGCCCGTCGGAAAGCAGCAGCGCCGTCAGCACGATCATCAGCGCGTGCGGAAATGTCGCATAGACCGAGCTCAGGATGATGCCGATCGGACCGTAAACGCTGGCGCCGCCCAAAAGGCCCTTGAGCAATCCCTGCGTGCCGAACCATTGGATGAACGAGATCGCGCTCAACAGCGACGGCGCGAGGATCGGCGTCAGCGCGATGACGCGGAAGAAACCGCGCCACGGCATGCACGATCGCGTGAGCGCGTACGCGTACGCGAATGCGAGCGGCACGGTGATGCCGGTCACGATCGTCGCGACGAACAGCGTATTGACGATCGACTGGCGCAGCGCGGCCGTCTCGAAATATTGCCGGAACTGCAACAGCCCGACGAACGCGCCGTCCTTGTCCTGCACGCTTTTCACCAGGATCATGAACAGCGGCGCGAACAGGAAAAGCGCGAGCGCGACCGCACAGCCGACGAGCAGGCCTTGCGCGAGCCGCTCCTGCCAGTGGTGGACGCGGCGCACCGCGGGCACCGGCGGCGGCGACAACGCGGCGGCGGCGGTCGCCATCAACCGAGAACACGGAGCGCCGCCGGCGGCAGAGAGATCGACACCGCGGCCCCTGGAGCGAGCTTGGCGTCGGCGACCACCTGGCGTGGCAGATTGACGACGAGCGGCAGCGCGCCGGGCGCGTCCAAATGCACGCCGACCATGCAAAAGGCGCCGAGGAATTCGATCTTGGCCACCGTGGCGGCCAACGTGTTCGCCGTGCCGGCGCCGTTCCTCGACAGCGCGATGTCCTCGGGCCGAAGGTAAAGCTTGACCGCCGTGCCCGAGGGCAGGTCGCCCCGCGCGATCGCGAGCGATGCACCGCCGATGCGGCAGGTGCCGTCCGCCTCGACCACGGCGGAGAGCACGTTGATCTTGCCGACGAAATCGGCGGCGAACGGCGTCGCCGGCTTTTCATAGATGACCCGTGGCGTGCCGACCTGCTCGATCCTGCCCTGGTTCATCACCACGATACGGTCGGCCATCGACAGCGCCTCTTCCTGGTCGTGCGTGACCATGATCGTCGTCACGCCGAGCCGCTGTTGCAACGCGCGGATCTCGCCGCGCAGTCGCACGCGTTCGAGCGCGTCGAGCGCGGAAAGCGGCTCGTCCAGCAGAAGGAGCCCAGGCGCCGGCGCCAACGCGCGCGCGAGCGCGATCCGCTGCTGCTGTCCGCCGGAGAGTTGGCTCGGATATTTCGGGCCGGCGTCGGGCAGCCCGACAAGCGCCAGCAACTCCTTCACGCGGCCCCTGATCGCCGCGCGAGCGTCGCGCCGGTTGACGAGGCCGTAGGCGACGTTGGCGTCGATCGTCAGGTTCGGAAACAGCGCATACGACTGGAACACGATGCCGTAGTCGCGGTCGACCGCGGGCAGGCGCGAGACATCGCGGCCGTCTTGCACGATCGTTCCGGTGTCCTGCGTCTCCAGTCCGGCGATGATGCGGAGCAGCGTCGTTTTGCCGCACCCCGACGGTCCCAGGAACACCATCAGCTCGCCACGCACGACGTCGAGCGCGATGCCTTTCAATGCCTCGAACTTACCGAAGCTCTTGCTTACGCTGTCGAGCTTGAGATAAGGGGAAGGAGTCACGCAATCACTCCGTCGTTTCCGCGAATGCGGGAACCCAGTGTCGTCAGCGGAAGCCGCTGCGGTTCCCGCGCAGGCCGCAACGCCTGCGCGGGGATGACGGTTGAGGCATGTTACCGATCTCGCAGAAGCTGGAGCACCGTGGCAACGCCGCGGTGCTCGTGACAAAGCCACCCGGCAAAGCCGGGCCGATTACGGTCTTTCGTGCAGTTATTTAGGCTCCGATTTGCCGTCGTACTTCTTCAGCCACTGGTCGAGAATCGTCTGGCGGTTTTTCGCCGACCACGCAAAATCGTTCTTGATCAGCCGCTGTTCGTAATCGGCCGGCACGTAGTCGAGCGGTTTCGCCATGCCGGGCATCGCCAATACCGCGAAGTTCTTGCTGAAGAGCTCCATCGCGCCCGGTGTAGCGAGCCAGTCCATCAGCGCGCGCGCCGCCTCGAGCTTTTTGGTGTTCTTCATGATCCCCGACGCTTCGAGGTCCCAGCCCAGCCCCTCGGTCGGGAAGACGATGTCGATCGGTGCGCCGGATTTCTTCGTCGCGACTGCCCGATACTCGAACGACACGCCGATCGGGAACTCGCCGGCGCCGGCCTGGCGACACGGCTTGCTGCCCGAGTGCGTGTATTGCGCGATGTTGTCGTGCAGCGCGTCCATGAATTTCCACGCCTTCGCGTCGCCCCACATCTGGATCCAACCCGCGACGTCGAGGTATCCGGTGCCCGACGACGCCGGGTTCGGCATCACGATCTTGCCCTTGTAGACCGGCTTGGTCAGATCCTCCCACGTGGCCGGCTTGGGCAGGTTGAGCTTCGCCGCCTCGACGGTGTTGAAGCAGATCGCCGCACCGTAGACGTCCATGCCGACCCACTCGGGCGGATTCCGCGGGTCACGGTATTGGGCGGAAATCTTGTCGAGACCCTTCGGCGCGTACGGCTGCAGCATGCCTTCGTTCGAAAGGACGGCGAGGCTCGACGCCGACGTCCCGACGACGAGATCCGCTTGCGGATTGGCCTTCTCCGCGAGGAGCTTGGCCGTGATGACGCCGGTAGAATCGCGGACCCATTTGACGTCAATGGTTGGATTCGCCGCCTTGAACGCCGTTTCGTACGCTTGGATCTGATCGGTCTCGAGCGCCGTGTAGACCAAGAGCTCGGTCTTCTGCGCCATCGCCGGCGCCGCCATCAGCGCGAGCGCTGCGCCCGCGACGATCCCTTTCCATCCATTGCTCCGCATGCGATGCATAACCTCGCTCCCTTTGGTTGGCACTTCGAACGGGCGACGAAACCCTTGGCCGATCAGCGCGGATTATGCCTATCAGACGATGACGACGCGATGGCAGCATCGGTGCGTCGCGTGTCGGCGGCACAACATCGCATCGCCTTTACCGTTCCCGACGTGCAGATTGTTGACAATCTACACCTTGCGCGGTCTAATCGCAAGATGTTGAAGCCTGCCGCACGCGCATCCCGCATCGGTCCCGCAACGCCCGTGCCCGCTCCGGTGCCGCCCGCCAAAGCCGACGCGACCCGGCCGGAGGTCGGCGGCGGCGCGCATACGATCCGCGTCCTGCAATCGAATTCGCTGCCGACGCTCGTCCAGCGCGAGCTCGAGCGGATGATCGTCGCCGGCGACCTTCCCGCCGGCGCCAAACTCAACGAAGCGACGATCGCCGACATGCTGGGCGTGTCGCGCGGGCCAGTGCGCGAAGCGTTCCGTGCGCTCGAGGTGTCGGGCCTCGTGCGGCTCGAAAAGAACCGCGGCGTATTCGTCCGCCAGATCGACGTCAAGGAAGCGGACGAGATCTACGAGCTCCGCGCAGTGTTGGACGAGTTCGTCGGCCGGCGCGTCGCGCAGATCGCGACCGACGACGACGTCCGCGACTTGCGCGCGCTGATCGAGCGAATGGACCAGGCGGCGGCCAGGAACGATATCGACGCCTATCACCAGATCAATCTCGCGTTTCACGACCGGCTGGTCGAGCTCTCCGGCAACGCGAAGCTGGTTGTCACGTATCGGCGGCTCGTCAACGAGCTCCATCTCTATCGACGCAGCGCGCTCGCCCAGGAAGGCGCGCTGCCGCTATCGTCGCATGAGCATCGCGACATCGTGGAAAAGATTGCGGCAGGGCACGCATCGGCCGCCGGGCGCGCGCTCTACGACCACGTCATCGGCAGCCGCGAGCGCATGCACATTGCGGCGGGGGTAACGCCCTCCGTCCCGCGGCCTGTGAGGAAATCGCGGTGACACCTGCCTTTGTCACGGTCAACGGACGAAGCTACCACTGGCCCGACCGTCCGCTGGTCGTCGTCTGCGTCGACGGTTGCGAGCCCGACTACGTCAATCAGGCGATCGAAGCCGGGCACGCGCCGTGGATCGCGTCGCTCGACGGGCGCGGCACATGCCTCACCGCGGACAGCGTCGTCCCGTCGTTCACCAACCCGAACAACCTGTCGATCGTCACCGGCGTGCCTCCATCGGTGCACGGCATCTGCGGCAACTATTTCTGGGACGCCGAAGCCGGGGCCGAGGTGATGATGAACGACGCCAAGTACCTGCGCACCGGCACGATCCTTGCGGCATTCGCGAACGCCGGTGCCAAAGTCGCCGTCGTCACCGCCAAGGACAAGCTTCGCACGCTGCTGGGTCACCACTTGAAGGGGATCTGCTTCTCTTCCGAAAAGGCCGACCAGGTGACGCTCGCCGACAACGGGATCGCCGACGCGCTCGCATTGACCGGCATGCCGGTGCCGCCGGTGTACAGCGCCGAGCTGTCCGAGTTCGTGTTCGCGGCCGGCGTGTCGCTGCTCACGCAAGAGCGGCCCGATCTCATGTATTTGTCGACGACCGATTACGTACAACACAAGCACGCGCCGGGTACGCCCGCCGCGAACGAGTTCACCGGGATGCTCGACCGCTACCTCGGACGATTGGACGCGCTGGGCGCCACCGTCGTCCTGACCGCCGATCATGGGATGAACCCCAAGACCGACGCGTTCGGCCGGCCGAATATCGTGTTTTTGCAGGATGCGCTGAACGAGTGGTTCGGCGCCGGCGCCCCGCGCGTGATTCTGCCGATCACCGACCCCTACGTCGTCCACCATGGCGCGCTGGGGTCCTACGCGACCGTCTACATCGCCGATCCGGCTCGGCGCGACGACGCTGCGCGGCGCATCGCCGCGCTTCCGGGCATCGAGCAGGTGCTGACGCGCGCGGAAGCCTGCACAAGGTTCGAGTTGCCCGCCGACCGCGTCGGCGACCTGGTCGTCGTGTCCGAACGTTTAACGGTCATCGGCACATCGCGCGAACGGCACGATCTGTCGGGCCTGACCGCCCCGCTCCGCTCGCACGGCGGCACGTCCGAGCAACGCGTG
Source organism: Casimicrobiaceae bacterium (assembly GCA_955652025.1). Classification (GTDB taxonomy): domain Bacteria; phylum Pseudomonadota; class Gammaproteobacteria; order Burkholderiales; family Casimicrobiaceae; genus VBCG01. The sequence continues at coordinate 11,799 of CATPAO010000190.1, read as the reverse complement.
CCGCTGATCGCGAACCGTCCGCTCGCTCCCCTGCCGCCCCGGCGCTGGCGCAATTTCGACGCGTTCGACTTGGGGCTCAATCATTTGCGATGAACAGATCGGCTGAACTTGCGAGCCTGGAGCGCGGCGAAGTTCGTCGAGAGACGATGCGAATCGCCGGCGAACGCGTGGGCGGCACGCGAGCGATCGAGGTCCGCAATCCGTATACGGGTGCGCTGGTCGGGACCGTGCCCAAGGCGACGGTCGGCGATATCCGGCGAGCATTGGCGATCGCGAGCGGCTACCGCGGCAAGCTCTCGCGCTATGAGCGCGCGCAAATCTGCTACCGCACGGCACAGACGATCCGTACGCGTGGGAACGAGATTTCCGACCTGATCACCGCCGAGTGCGGAATCTGCAAGAAGGATTCACTCTACGAAGTCGGTCGCGCCTGCGACGTGTTCACGTTCGCCGGCAACGCCGCGCTGAACGACGACGGGCAGATCTTCTCCTGCGACCTGACGCCGCATGGCAGGTCGCGCAAGGTCTACACGCTGCGCGAGCCGCTGTTAGGGGTCATCTCGGCGATCACGCCGTTCAACCATCCGCTGAACCAGGTTGCGCACAAGATCGCGCCGTCGATCGCCACGAACAACCGAATGGTGCTGAAACCGACCGAGAAGACGCCGCTGGCAGCGCTTCTGTTGGCCGACATCCTGTATGAAGCCGGCCTGCCGCCGGAAATGCTTTCGGTTGTGACTGGCGATCCGGCGGAGATCGCCGACGAAATGCTGACCCATCCCGGCGTCGATCTCGTCACGTTCACCGGCGGCGTCGCGGTCGGCAAATACATCGCCGCCAAGGCCGTTTACAAGCGGCAGGTGCTGGAACTGGGCGGCAACGATCCGCTTATCGTGATGGACGACGCCGATCTCGATGAAGCCGCAGGGCTCGCTGCAGCCGGCTCGTACAAGAACTCGGGACAGCGTTGCACGGCGATCAAGCGGATGCTGGTGCACGAGAAAGTGGCCGACGCGTTCGTGGAGCGCCTGGTCGCGCGAACCAAGGCGTGGACCTACGGCGATCCGATGGACCCGCAAAACGACATGGGCACGGTGATCGACGAGGCCGCAGCGAAGAATTTCGAATCGCGCGTCGACGATGCGATCGCGGGCGGCGCCAAACTGTTGATCGGCAACGTCCGGCGCGGCGCGCTCTATTCGCCGACGGTCATCGACCACGTCGATCCGGCGATGAACGTCGTCCGCACCGAGACCTTCGGCCCCGTTTCACCGGTCATCCGGTTCACGGACATCGATGATGCGATCCGCATCGCGAACGGAACCGCGTACGGCCTGTCTTCTTCGGTTTGCACGAATCGTTTGGACGACATCACGCGCTTCGTCCGCGAGCTCAACGTCGGCACGGTCAACGTGCGGGAGGTCCCGGGCTACCGGCTCGAGCTCACGCCGTTCGGCGGCATCAAGGACTCCGGCCTCGGCTACAAGGAAGGCGTGCAGGAGGCGATGAAGAGCTTCACCAACGTCAAGACGTATTCGCTGCCATGGTAAGTCGTTCACCTGCGCTGCCGGCGACGCGATGCTAACGATCCTCAACATCGTCGCCGGCGTATCGCTGCTCGTCTGGGGCACGTACATCGTACGCACCGGCATTCTGCGCATCTATGGCGGTGACCTCCGCCGGATCCTCCGCCGCAGCGTGCAAACGCGCTGGCGCGCCTTCCTCGCCGGCTTGGGCGTCACTGCGTTGATCCAGAGCAGCAACGCGACCGCGCTGATGATCGCCTCGTTCGCCGGCCAGGGCTTGATCGCAACGGCGCCCGCACTCGCGCTGATGCTGGGCGCCGACGTCGGGACGGCGCTGATGACGCTGGTGTTTTCGTTCGACCTGCGATGGCTGTCGCCGTTGTTCATCGTCGTCGGCGTGACGCTGTTCATGCGGCGCGAGAACACGAAGTTCGGCCGCTTCGGCCGCGTGCTGATCGGGCTCGGGCTCATCATTCTCGCGCTGCAGCTGATCGTCGCCGCGGCGCGACCGCTGACGCAGGCAACCGGCGTCAAGATCATCGCGGGATCGCTGACCGGCGACACGCTGCTCGACATGGTCGTCGCGGCGCTGTTCACGATGCTGTCGTATTCGAGCCTCGCCGTCGTGCTGCTGACCGCCACGCTCGTCACGTCGAACGTGATCTCGCTGCACGTCGCGCTCGGCCTCGTGTTGGGCGCCAATCTGGGTAGCGGACTGCTCGCGATGATGAACACGATGACCTCGCCGCCGCAAGCGCGTCGCGTCAATCTCGGCAACCTGCTGTTCCGGCTGATCGGTTGCGTGATCGTCGTTCCGCTGCTGCCGTACGTGGACGAAGTCACCAACCGATTCCCGATCGACGATGGCGCGTTGGTCGTCTATTTCCATCTCGCGTTCAACATCGCGTTGGCCGCCGGCTTTCTGTTCCTGACCGAACCCGTGGCGCGTCTCGCGGAACGGCTGATGCCCGACCGGCCCGACGAAGACGATCCGTCCAAGCCGCGCTACCTCGACCCGTCGGCGCTCACGACGCCGGCGCTCGCCATCGGTTGCGCGGCGCGCGAAGCGATGCGCGTCGGCGACGTGGTCGAGCAAATGCTCGCCGGTGTGCTCGCCGTGCTGAAGACCAACGATCGCGCGCTCGCCGAACGGCTGCGGCAGATGGACGACGTCGTCGACGACCTCTACACGGCGATCAAACTCTACCTGACCCAGATCAGCCGCGAGGCGCTCGACGAAAAGGAAGGCAGGCGCTGGGCGGACATCGTGTCGTTCACGATCAACATGGAGCAGATCGGCGACATCATCGAACGGATCATCACCGATCTCGAAGACAAGAAGATCGACAAGGGCCGCAAGTTCTCCGATGCCGGAATGGCCGAGATCGTCGACCTTCACACGCGGCTGATGGGCAACCTGCGGCTCGGCTTGTCGGTGTTCCTGCACGGTGACCTCAAGAGCGCGCAGCAGTTGCTCGCCGAGAAGGTGCTGTTTCGCGATCTCGAGCGCGCCTACGCCGATTCGCACCTCGCGCGCCTCGCGGGCAACACCGTCGACAGCATCGAAACGTCGTCGTTGCACCTCGACTTGACCGCCGATCTGCGGCGGATCAACTCGCATATCTGCTCGGTCGCCTATCCGATCCTCGAGCAGGCCGGTGTGCTCGCGCGCACGCGGCTCAAGGCGCCGGACGCCGCGCTTTCCAGCACCGTGCGTGCCAGTGGCGATGAGGCCGATTGGCCGAAGCGTGATCCTAGAACCGCCTGAACGACCATGGCCCTCACGCTCTCCGACATCTGCGTCCTGTTCGCCCGCAAAGGCGGGCGCGAGTACGACGGCGAAGGCGTGACGCAGCTCGAACACGCGCTGCAAACCGCTGCGCAGGCCGAAGCGACCGGCGCCCCGGCGTCGCTCGTCGCTGCCGCGCTGCTGCATGATCTTGGCCATTTGCTGAACGACCAGGGCGAAACGCCGACGCTCCGCGGCGTCGACGATTTGCATCAGTTCGCCGCGCTGCCATTCCTGCGCGGGACGTACGGGGAGGACGTGCTGGAGCCGATCCGGCTGCACGTCGACGCCAAGCGCTATCTCTGCGCGACGCGCGCCGGCTATTACGACGCGCTGTCCGCGGACTCGAAGCGCAGCCTCGCCTTGCAGGGCGGCGTCTACGCAGCCGACGAAGCCGCGGCGTTCATCGCGAAGCCGCACGCGGCCGAGGCGGTATCGCTGCGGTTGTGGGACGACCTTGCGAAGATCGCGGGCGCCGCCACGCCGCCGCTCGCGCATTTCGTCGCCGCGCTCGAATCCGCGCAGCGGTCATCGGTCTGACGCCGGCGTCGATGCCGGCGATGGAGCTCACTTTCGGCGTTACGCTCGCGGTGCTGGGCGCGGGATTCCTGCACGCGCTGTGGAACGCGCTGCTCAAATCGGCTGCCGGCGATCCGATACTCGACACGGCGCTGATCGTCGCCGGCTCGTCGATCGTCGCCGCCGCGATGCTCCCGTTCGTCGCGGTTCCGGCGCCGTCGGCGTGGCGTTTCATCGTGATGTCCTCGGTGATCCACTTCGCGTATTACATCACGCTGGCGGGCGCCTATCATCGCGCCGATCTTTCGTTCGCCTACCCGCTGATGCGTGGCGTCGCACCGCTGATCGTCACCCTGCTCGGCATTCTGTTTCTCGGTGAGCATCCCAGCGCTACGACGCTTCTCGGCATTGCGCTGATTTCGATCGGCATCGTCGTCATCGCGTGGTTCGCGAGCGGCCGCCATCCGCCCGCCGCCGCGGGCTGGGCGCTCGCCAATGCGTCGATCATCGCGCTGTACACGCTGGTCGACGGCGCCGGCGTTCGCACAAGCGGCAATGCCGCGGGGTACGTGAGCTGGCTGATCTTTCTCGAGGGATTGCCGTTTCTGGCCTGGATCTATTGGCGCCGCGGTAGGGCGGCGGCGCGCTACGTGAGCTCGCGATGGCGGCGCGGGCTGGCCGGCGGCGCGGCGAGCCTCGCCGCGTACGGCATCGTGCTGTGGGCGATGACGCGTGCACCGGTCGCCGTCGTCGCGGCGCTGCGCGAAGTGTCGGTGCTGTTCGCCGCGTTGATCGGCGCGCTGGTATTGAAGGAAGGGTTTGGCTGGCGCCGGTTGGCCGGAGCGGCGAGCGTCGTCGCGGGCGTGGCCGCGCTCAAACTGCAGTAGCACCAGCCGTTCGATTCGATGACGCCCATCGTTCCGACCGAGACGCGCGTTATCGTCGTGGGCGGCGGCATCGCCGGTGCCTCGACCGCTTATCATCTGACCAAGCTCGGCATCGCCGACGTCGTCCTGCTCGAGCAGGGCAAGCTCACCTGCGGGACCACGTGGCATGCGGCCGGACTCGTCGGCCAAACGCGCGCGACACGCAACGCGACGCGGATGAGCCGGTACGGCATCGAGCTTTATTCGGCGCTCGAGCAGGAAACCGGACTCGCGACCGGCTGGAAGCAATGCGGCAGCCTCAATGTCGCCACGACACCCGAGCGGCTCAAGCTGATCAAGCGCCAAATGGCGCGGGCACGCAGCTTCGGCGTCGAGTTCGAATACCTGTCGCCGTCCGAGGCAGGAGAGCGCGCGCCGATCCTTCGCACCGACGATCTGTCGGGCGCGGTCTGGATTCCGGGCGACGGGAAGGCCAATCCCACCGACCTCACGCAATCGCTCGCCAAGGGCGCGCGGATGCGCGGCGCGAAAATATTTGAAGGCGTTAGGGTCACCGGCGTGCGCCGGCACAACGCGCGTGTGGCAGGCATCGCGTGGTCGTGCGGCGATGCGAGCGGAGAGATCGCGTGCGAAACCATCGTCAACTGCGGGGGCCAATGGGCGCGCGAATTGGGCCGCGCGGCCGGCGTCAACGTTCCGCTTGCGTCGGCCGAGCATTTCTATCTGGTCACCAAACCGATTCCGGGCGTCACTGCCGAACTGCCGGTCATCCGCGATCCGGACGGCTTCATCTATTACAAGGAAGAGGTCGGCGGGTTGGTGATGGGCGGCTTCGAGCCTGTCGCCAAACCGTGGAATGTCGATCGCATTCCCGAAGGATTCGAGTTCCAATTGCTGCCCGAGGATTGGGACCATTTCGAAATCCTGATGCGAAACGCGCTGCATCGCACGCCCTGCCTCGAGACCGCCGAGATCAAACTTTTGCTGAACGGTCCGGAGAGCTTCACGCTCGACGGCAACTTCGTCCTGGGCGAGGTGCCCGAGCTCAAGGGCTATTTCGTCTGCGCCGGATTCAATTCCGCCGGCATCGCGAACGCCGGCGGCGCGGGGCGATTGATCGCCGAGTGGATCATCGACGGCGAAGCGCCGTTCGACGTGTTCGACATCGACGTTCGCCGCTTCGCGCCGTTGCACGCCAATCGCCGGCATCTTGCCGACCGCACCGTCGAAACGCTCGGCCTCCACTATGCGATGCGATGGCCCCGCGAGGAGCTCACGACGGTACGGCCGCTGCGACGCTCACCGCTCTACGATCGTCTCAAGGTGAAAGGCGCGGTGTTCGGGACGAAGCTCAATTGGGAGCGCGCCAATTATTTTCTGCCGCCGGGCGCGGACGTGCCGCCCTACACGCTGGACACGCCGGGCTGGCTGCCGTATGTGCTGGACGAGCAGCGTGCATGCCGCGACGACGCGGTCGTGTTCGACCAGACGTCGTTTTCGAAATTCATCCTCAAGGGCCGCGACGCGCTTGCCGTGTTGCAGCGGCTGTGCGCCAACGACATCGACGTCGCGATCGACCGGATCGTCTACACGGCGATGCTCAATGCCCGTGGCGGATTCGAGAGCGACCTCACGATCACGCGCCTGGCCGCCGACACGTTCTTCATTCTGACCGGCTCGGCGCAGACGACGCGCGACTTCTCGTGGATCGAGCGCCACATCGGCGTCGACCTGCACGCATCGCTCGTCGATGTCACCAGCGCGTCGTCGGTGATATCCGTCATGGGTCCGAAGGCGGAACCGCTCTTGCGCGCGTTATCATCGGACGACGTGTCCAAGAGCGGCCTTCCCTTCGCGACGACCCGCGAAATCGACGTCGGCCACGCGCGCGTACGTGCGGCCCGGATGAGCTACGTCGGCGGTCCCGGTTATGAGCTCTACGTGCCGAGCGACCAGTGCGTGACGCTCTACGACGCGCTGACGGACGCGGGCAAGGCGTTCGCCTTGCGCGACGCCGGCTACTACACGATCGACGCGCTCCGCATCGAGGCCGGACGGCGCGCCTGGGGCGCGGAACTGTCGCCCGATGAAACGCCACTCGAGGCGGGGCTTGGATACGCAGTCAAGCTCGACAAGGCGACGCCGTTTATCGGGCGCGACGCGCTGATCGCACAACGCGCCACCGGCGTCAGAAAGCGGCTGCTGCAATTCACGTTCGACGATCCGGCGGCATTTCCCTGGGGAGGCGAGCCCATTGTGATGGACGGGAAAAACGTCGGTGAACTGACGTCCGCCGGCTACAGCCGCAAGTACGGACGCGCCATCGCTATGGGTTACGCATGTGCCGGCGTGGCGCCGACCGAGGACGCGCTGCTTGCCGCGCGTTACGAAGTCGACATTGCCGGCGAACGATTCTCGGTAACACCCCACGTGCGGCTCGGCTACTGAGGATTAGCGAAATGAGTGACAGCTTCCGCAAAACGCGCGTCGTTCTCGCCAAGGCGGGACCCAGCGGCGTCGGTCAAAAGACACTGGGGTTCCCGCGCACGCGGGAGCGCTTTCGCGGGAACGACGATATACAGGATCCAGCCTCACGCGCGTTCGTAATGCTCAGTAGCAGCCTGTAACAGGCGAATCGAGGCTTGGCAGATGGCGGCCGGGTGTGCTTTGATGGCATTCCACTTATCATCGAGCCGACGATGTCCAGCTTGCACCGCCTGACCCCGCCCGCACGCCGCGGTCGTACGCCTTCCAAGCCGGGCGCCGCGACCGGACAGGTGCAAAGCCTGACGCGCGGCCTCTCGATCCTGGAGTGTCTCGCCAAGGCCGAGGGTGGACTCACGCTGACCGACGTCGCGCACCGCGCGAACCTTGCGCCATCCACCGCGCATCGCTTGCTCGCGACGCTGGAGAAGATGGGCTACGTGTATCAGGCGGGCGACCTCGGGTTGTGGTACGTCGGCTTGCAGGCATTCGCCGTCGGCTCGAGCTTTCTCGCGAGCCGCGATTTCATCGCTCAGAGCCATCCGTACATGCGGCGATTGATGGAGCAGTCGGGCGAGACGGCGAACCTTGGCATCCTCGACGGCACCGAAGCCGTGTTCGTCGACCAGGTGCAATGCCGCGAAATGATGCGCACGATCGTCAAGCTCGGCAGCCGCGTTCCGCTGCATGCCTCGGGTGTCGGCAAGGCGATCTTCGCGTCGCTCGCGGACGAGCAGATCGATGCGATCATGAAGGTGAAGGGCCTGCCGCGTATCACCGAAAACACGATCACGTCGCCGGAGACGATGTGGGCGAGCCTGCGCGTCATTCGCCAACGCGGATGGTCGTTCGACGACGAGGAGCATGCGGTGGCGACGCGCTGCGTCGCCGCGCCGGTCTACGACGAGCACGCGGAGCCCCTCGGCGCGATTTCGCTTGCGGGCCCATCGTCCCGGCTCCCCGACGCGCGGATCAAGCAACTGGGTCCGCTGGTCGCGCACACGGCCGAGGAGTTGACGCGCCGCCTCGGCGGGCGGTGGCCGCATCCGTATTGAGCAGCGCCGCGAATCAAACGGTATGCGCCCCGACAATCAGGGCGATCATGGCCGACGTCGGCGGCGGTCCGCCGCCATGCCGAACGCACCGTCGACCGCTTCCAGAAACGTACGTTCCTCGCGCAGGATCAGGCGCTTTTCCTGCGCGAACGCGAAATTGGCGCGGCCTTCGGGATCGGATTTGAGCTTGGATCGGTACGTCTCGTACGCGGCGAGGCTATCGAACGCGATCACGCCGAAGGCCACATTATTCGTCCCCTCGTGCGGCAAGAAATAACCGACGAGGTCGCCGCCGCAGCGCGGAATTATGGGCCCCCAGCGCGTCGCGTATTCCTTGAAAGCATCGCGTTGAAACGGGTCGATCTCGTAGCGGATGCAACAGGCGATCGTCATCTTGCGCTCTCATCGATGGAGGATCGGCGAAACGATAGCGCTTTGCACGGCGGAGATGGTTCGCTTAACATCGAACCATGAACGACGGACCCAGCATCGCCGGCATCGCCGCCGCGATCGGCGACCACGCCCGGGCCGATATTCTCACCGCGTTGATGGCGGATCATGCGCTGACGGCGACGGAATTGGCGGAAGTCGCCGGCGTGACCAAGCAAACGACCAGCAGCCACCTGGCCAAACTGATCGGCGCCGGATTGCTGGCCGTCGAGAGCCAGGGACGGCATCGGTATTTCCGCCTCGCCGACCGCGACGTCGCGGAGTTGCTCGAATCGCTGATGGGTGTCGCTTTTCGTGCCGGCGCGGTGCGGGCTCGCGGCAGTCCGCGCGAGCCGGCGCTGCGGAAAGCGCGCGTGTGCTACGACCATCTGGCGGGCGAATTGGGCGTGCTCGCCTTCGAAAGCCTGGCCAAGCGGCGTTTCTTACGTGCCGAAAATGAAAAGCTGGCGCTCACGGTGCCGGGGCGGCGCTTTTGTCGCGAGCTCGGGATCGACGTCGATGCGCTTGTCGCCAGTCGACGGCCGCTCTGCCGAAAGTGCTTCGATTGGAGCGTGCGCCGTCACCATCTCGCCGGCGCGCTGGGCGCCGCATTGCTCACGCGATGCCTGGACCTCGGCTGGGCGCGGCGCGTCAAGGGATCGCGCATCGTCAGGTTTTCGCCGACCGGAGAGGCGGCGTTGCGCGAGCGCTTCAGCTTGTGGCGGATGAGTCGAGCGTTCGCCATAGGGCCCACGACAGCGGCGTTTCCACGCGCGATGAGCCGCCTCCCCCGGACAGGCGTGCGTTGAAGGTCATCGAAACAGCTCGCTTGACGCTGCGCTGGCTGTCGGTCGACGACGCGGCATTCATCGTCGCGCTCCTCAACGACCCTGCCTGGTTGCGCTTCGTCGGCGACAAAGGCGTGCGGACGCAGGACGACGCGCGTCGCTTTATCGTGAACGGACCGCTCAAGATGTACAGTCGATACGGATTCGGCCTGTACCTGACCGAGCTGAAGGACGGCGGCGTCCCGATCGGCTTGTGCGGCCTGATCAAGCGCGACGGGTTGGCGGACGTCGACGTCGGGTTCGCGTTCCTGCCCGAGTATCGAAAAAACGGATATGCGTTCGAGTCGTCGTCGGCCGTCATCGCGCATGGCGAAAACGTGCTGCGGCTTTCGCGCATTGTCGCGATCACCGCGCCCGCCAACCGCGATTCGGTGCGACTGCTCGAAAAGCTGGGGTTGCGGTTCGAGCGCAACGTCCAGCTTCCCAACGACAGCGAAGTCATCAGCCTGTACGCGCGGGACCTCGGACTGCCTGCGATCCCGGCGAACGCCAAACGTTGAGCGTCGCGCCGCTGCCCAATCACCGCCGGTTTAACGGCCAGGACGTCATTGGATGGCGAAACAGTAGAGCAGTCCCGCACTGCCGGTGCTCTTTAGCGCATCGACGCTGCAGCCACGCGACGGGTGCGACGAGTTCCACGAGCGTGAGGCCTCGTCGTCGCTCAAACCACGGCGGTCGTGGTGGCCGAGCTGCGCGACGCCTTCTCCGCTTTTCGTCCAGTTGCCGCAGGTCTTGTCGTCGTTGCCGGGGAATGTCGTCCCGTCTGGCTGCGAACCGGTCAGAATATCGTGCATGTTGGGCGTATCGCCGCGTCCATTCACGACGCCGCCTTTTTCGGTCAGCGCCGTCTCCTTGTTCAGGTTGTTGGTCCCGTGGAGCTCGGCGACATTCTTCGCGACGACGACCCCTTTGGCGTTCTGCCACGGTCCGCTGCCGATGCGGTCGCGTGCGTTCACGGCCCCGGCGCCCTGCGTGCTGAGATAGGCATGCCAAGTGCGCGCACCCGCGCCGGCCGCTGCCGCGAGCGTCTGGCACTGCTTGTCCGCGGCGGCGAGCCCGCCGTAATCCGCGCCCTTGCCGGATCCTTCGCTGGTCACGAAAAAACTCATCCCGGACGTTTGAGCTTGCGCGCCCATGCACAGTCCGGCGGTCAACGACGCGACCGCAATTGCGACGACCCAATTTTTATCGTTCACCGTGATCCTCCTGTGTCTATCGGTTGGATGGCTGTCACGCGCTGTCCCGAACGCACACCAAACAATCGAGCCGCCGATTATATTCCCGGCGCTCACGCGCGGCGTCGCATGCGCTCCATCCGTTGTTCCTGCGTCGGCGAAACCGTCGGCGACCATCGGGCGAGCAAGGCGTCCATCGCGGAAAAGTCGTTGCAGACCAGCACCATGTCGCATCCGGCATCGACCGCCGCGTCCGCGCGCGCAACGATGTCGCCGGCGCCGTGCGCCCCGGCCATCTCCAGGTCGTCGCTGAAGATCATGCCGTCAAAACCGATCTGACCGCGCAGCACATCCTGCAACCACCGCGACGAAAAGCCGGCCGGCTCGCTGTCGAACGCCGGATACAGGATGTGAGCGGGCATCACGGCATCGATCAGGCGCGCGCGGGAAAGCTCGGCAAACGGCACCAGATCGTTCGCGGCGATTTCGTCGAAGGGCCGCGGATCGATCGGCAGCGCGACATGCGAGTCGGCGGCGACATGGCCGTGGCCTGGAAAGTGTTTGCCGACCGTCGCCATTCTTCCCGCATGCAATCCGCGGCATAGCGCGCCCGCCACGGCGCCGACCGCGCGCGCATCGCGATGGAACGCGCGATGACCGATCACCGCGCTTGTCCCCGCATCGAGGTCGAGCACCGGCGTAAAACTGAAGTCGACGCCGCATGCGCAGAGCTCGGCGGCGATCAGCCGTCCCCAACGCTCGGCGGCGGCGAGCGCGCCGTCGCGGTCGCGATCGAATTGCTCACCCAGCGTGCGCATCGGTGGGACCAGCGTGAATCCGTCCTGGAAGCGTTGCACGCGGCCGCCCTCGTGATCGACGGCGATCAGCGGCGCAGGACTGCGCAAATCGCGGATATCGGCGGTGAGCGCACTCAATTGCGCCGTCGAGACGTAGTTGCGCCGGAACAAGATGACGCCGCCGACGCGCGGATCGGCGAGGCGCCTGCGGTCGGCCGCCGTGAGCGTCTGTCCCTCGACGCCGAGCATGACCGGACCCGGTGAAAGATGCGGCGTCACACGGCGCGCGG